>NZ_AZSN01000027.1:0-37530 GCF_000576225.1 Methylibium sp. T29-B
GCACGGCCGGGCCAGGCGGCAGCGGCGCCAGCGGCCGTTCCAGCTGGGCCAGGCTCTCGATGCCGCACAGGCCGCAGCCGGTGCGACCGGCCAGCGCGCGGCGCCTTGCCTTCAGGCGTGCCATGCAGCGCGCGGCGATCTGCAGCTTCAAGGTGATGCCCTCGGGCGACTCGACCGCCTCCAGGCCGTGCAGCTCGCCGGGCGCGTCGAGCAGGCCCTCGCTCAAGGCGAAGCCGAGGGCGAAGTCCTCCAGGTCCAGCGGCGTCGCCAGCATCACCGCCTGCGCGACGCCGTTGAACTCGAGTGCCACCGGCCGCTCTTCGGCCACCCAGTCGGGTCCGTCGAAGGCGGCGCCGCCGCGCACGCCCGCGACCGTCCGCCGCTGGGCGCCGCCGGCGTGCAGCGGGCCGTCGGCCATCCTCATGGCTTCTTCGCGCCGGCGAGGGCCGGCTCGGCCTTGTGCCGTTCGGCGAGCAGGCGCTCCTGCACCTCGGTGAAGCGGCTGTAGGCCTTCTGCCAGCCCGAAGGCTGCATCACCGGCAGCACCTGCACCGCGGTCACCTTGTACTCGGGGCAGTTGGTGGCCCAGTCGGAGCTGTCGGTGGTGATGACGTTGGCGCCCGACTCGGGGAAGTGGAAGGTCGTGTAGACCACGCCGGCCTGCATGCGGTCGCTGACCTGCGCGCGCAGCACGGTCTGGCCCGAGCGGCTCTCGATGCCGACCCAGTCGCCGTCCCGGATGCCGCGCTCCTCGGCGTCGTGCGGGTGCAGCTCCAGCCGGTCCTCGCTGTGCCACTGGTTGTTCTCGGTGCGGCGCGTCTGCGCGCCGACGTTGTACTGCGACAGGATGCGCCCTGTCGTCAGCAGCAGCGGGAACCGGCGCGTGACCTTCTCGTCGGAGGCGACGTACTGCGTGATGAAGAACTTGCCCTTGCCGCGCACGAAGCGGTCGATGTGCATCGTCGGCGTGCCCTCGGGGGCCTCGTCGTTGCACGGCCACTGGATGCTGCCCAGACGGTCGAGCTTCTCGTAGCTGACGCCGGAGAAGGTGGGCGTCAGCGCGGCGATCTCGGCCATGATCTGCTCGGGGTGGGTGTAGTCCATCGGGTAGCCGAGCGCGTTCGACAGCTTCACCGTCACCTCCCAGTCGGCGAGGCCTGCCTTGGGCGGCATCACCTTGCGCACGCGCGAGATGCGGCGCTCGGCGTTGGTGAAGGTGCCGTCCTTCTCCAGGAAGGACGCGCCCGGCAGGAAGACGTGCGCGTACTTCGCGGTCTCGTTCAGGAACAGGTCCTGCACGACGATGCATTCCATGGAGGACAACGCATGCGCGACGTGCTGCGTGTCCGGGTCGGACTGCACGATGTCCTCGCCCTCGCAGTACAGGCCCATGAAGCTGCCCGACAGCGCGGCGTCGAACATGTTGGGGATGCGCAGGCCGGGTTCGGGCTGCAGCTCGACGTTCCAGGCGTTCTCGAACAGCGTCCGCGTGCTGCTGTCCGACACGTGGCGGTAGCCTGGCAACTCGTGCGGGAAGGAGCCGATGTCGCACGAACCCTGCACGTTGTTCTGGCCACGCAGCGGGTTCACGCCCACCCCCTCGCGGCCGACGTTGCCGGTGACCATCGCGAGGTTGGCGATGCCCATCACCATCGTCGAACCCTGGCTGTGCTCGGTCACGCCCAGGCCGTAGTAGATGGCGGCGTTGGGCCGCGTCCCGCGGGCCTGCAGCGTGGCAGCCGTGCCGTCGGATCTGCCGGTGGTGAACAGTCGGGCGGCGGCGCGCAGCTCGGTGGCCGGCACGCCGGTGACGACGGCGGTCGCCTCAGGGGAGTTGGCATCGCGCGACACGAACTCGCGCCACTCGCGGAAGGCCTTGTCCTCGCAGCGTTCGGCGATGTAGGCCTCGTCGAGCAGGCCCTCGGTGACGATCACGTGCGCCAGCGCGGTGATCACCGCGACGTTGGTGCCCGGACGCAGCTGAAGATGGTGGTCGGCCTTCACGTGCGGCGACTTCACCAGGTCGATCCTGCGCGGGTCGACGACGATCAGCTTCGCGCCTTCGCGCAGTCGCTTCTTCATGCGCGAGGCGAACACCGGGTGGCCGTCGGTCGGGTTGGCACCGATGACCATGATCACGTCCGACTTCTCCACCGACTTGAAGGTCTGCGTGCCGGCCGATTCGCCCAGCGTCTGCTTCAGGCCATAGCCGGTCGGCGAGTGGCACACGCGCGCGCAGGTGTCGACGTTGTTGTTGCCGAAGGCCGCGCGTACCAGCTTCTGCACCAGATAGCCTTCCTCGTTGGTGCAGCGCGAGGAGACGATGCCGCCGATCGCGTCGCGCCCGTACTTCGCCTGGATGCGCTTGAACTCGCTGGCGGCATAGCCGATCGCCTCGTCCCAGCTCACCTCCTGCCACGGGTCGGTGATGCTCTTGCGGATCATCGGCGTGGTGATGCGGTCCTTGTGGGTCGCGTAGCCCCAGGCGAAGCGGCCCTTGACGCAGGAGTGGCCTTCGTTGGCCTGGCCGTTCTTCCACGGCACCATGCGCACGACCTCGTTGCCCTTCATCTCGGCCTTGAAGCCGCAGCCGACGCCGCAGTAGGCACAGGTGGTGGTGACGCTGTGCTCGGCCTGGCCCAGCCAGATGACCGACTTCTCCTGCAGCGTGGCGGTCGGGCAGGCCTGCACGCAGGCGCCGCAGCTGACGCACTCGCTTTCCATGAAGGGCTGGTCCTGGCCCGCCGACACGCGCGACTCGAAGCCGCGGCCACTGATCGTCAGCGCGAAGGTGCCCTGGGTCTCCTCGCAGGCGCGCACGCAGCGGTTGCAGACGATGCACTTGCTCGGGTCGTAGGTGAAGTACGGGTTCGACTCGTCCTTCGCGCTCTTCAGGTGGTGGGCGCCGCCGTACTGGTCACCGACTCCGTAGCGGACCTCGCGCAGGCCGGTCACGCCGGCCATGTCCTGCAGCTCGCAGTCGCCGTTGGCGGCGCAGGTCAGGCAGTCGAGCGGGTGGTCGGAGATGTAGAGCTCCATCACCCCCTTGCGCAGCTCCTGCAGCTTCGGGCTCTGCGTGCGGACCTTCATGCCGGCCTCGGCCGGCGTGGTGCACGAGGCCGGGTAGCCGCGGCGGCCCTCGATCTCGACCAGGCACAGGCGGCACGAGCCGAAGGGCTCCAGGCTGTCGGTCGCGCACAGCTTGGGCACCTGCACGCCGGCGTCGATCGCCGCGCGCATCAGCGAGGTGCCGGCCGGCACGGTGACGGCCTGGCCGTCGATCTCGAGCGTGACGGCCTGCGTCGACGCGCTGGCCGGGGTGCCGTAGTCGATCTCGGCGTGGGGGTCGAGCATGGTGAGCTCCTCAGGCGGCCGCGCGGTCGGGTGTCGCGAGGCCGAAGTCTTCGGGGTAGTGGTCGAGCGCCGACAGCACCGGGTAGGGCGTCATGCCGCCCATCGCGCACAGGCTGCCGGCGAGCATCGTGTCGCACAGGTCGCGCAACAATTTCACCTGCGCCGGCCGGTTCACGTTGGCGGTGATGCGATCGATGACCTCCACGCCGCGTGTCGAGCCGATGCGGCAGGGCGTGCACTTGCCGCAGGACTCGATCGCGCAGAACTCCATCGCGTAGCCGCCAGCTTCGCCATGTCGGCCGTGTCGTCGTGCACCACGATGCCGCCGTGGCCGACCACGCCACCGAAGGCGGCATAGGCCTCGTAGTCGAGCGGCACGTCCCACTTCGACTCGGGCACATAGGTGCCGAGCGGCCCGCCGACCTGCACTGCCTTGATCGGCCGGCCCGATGCGGTGCCGCCGCCGAAGTCGTACAGCAGCTCGCGCAGCGTCACGCCGAAGGCCTTCTCGACCAGGCCGCCGCGCTTCACGTTGCCGGCCAGCTGGATCGGCAGCGTGCCCATCGAGCGGCCGACGCCGTATTCGCGGTAGTGCGCCGCGCCGCGCGCCAGGATCAGAGGCACCGACGCGAAGCTGATCACGTTGTTGATGACGGTAGGCTGGCCGAACAGGCCTTCGATGGCCGGCAGCGGCGGCTTCGCGCGCACGATGCCGCGCTTGCCCTCCAGGCTTTCGAGCAGCGCCGTCTCCTCGCCGCACACGTAGGCGCCGGCGGCCTTGCGCACCTGCAGGTGGAAGGCGCGGCCCGAACCCAGCACGTCGCTGCCCAGGAAGCCGGCCGCCTCGGCGCGGGCGATCGCGTCGTTCAGCGTGGCGATCGCGTGCGGGTACTCGGAGCGCACGTAGACGTAGCCCCGGGTCGCGCCGACGGCCAGCGCGGCGATCGTCATGCCCTCGATCAGCATGTACGGATCGCCCTCCATCGTCATGCGGTCGGAATAGGTGCCCGAGTCGCCCTCGTCGGCATTGCAGACGATGTACTTCTGCGCCGACGGCGTGTTCATCACCGTCTTCCACTTGATGCCGGTCGGGAAAGCGGCGCCGCCGCGTCCGCGCAGGCCGGACTGCAGCACCTCGTCGACCACCGCCGCGTCGGGCATTGCCAGCGCGCGGCGCAGGCCGGCCCAGCCTTCGTGCGCCTCGTAGTCGGCGAGCGACAGCGGATCGGTGAGGCCCATGCGGGCGAAGCACAGGCGCTCCTGCTTCGCGAGGTAGGGGATCTGCTCGGTCGGCCCGTGGCCCAGTGCGTGCGGTGCGCCCTGCAGCAGGCCGGCGTCCAGGAGCCCCGGCACGTCCGCGGGCGTCACCGGGCCGTAGGCCACGCGGCCGGCGGACGTGCTCACCTCGACCAGCGGCTCCAGCCAGAACAGCCCGCGCGAGCCGTTGCGCACCAAGTTCAACGCCAGGCCACGCCGCGCGCACTCGGCCTGTAGCGTGGCGGCCACCGCATCGGCGCCGACCGCGAGCGCGGCCGAATCGCGCGGGACGCGCACGGTGATGGCGGTGCTCATCGCGCGGCCTCCTCGGCGTCTTCGTTTTCCAGCGCGCCGATCAGGCGATCGAACGCGGCCGGGCTGATGCGCGCGTGCAGGCGCTCGTCGATCACGATCGCCGGCGATGACGCGCAGAGCCCCAGGCAGAACACCGGCTCGAGCGTGTAGCGGCCATCGCTGCTGCTCGCGTGGCTGCGGCAACCGAGACGGCGCTCGGCGTGCGCCAGCAGCGCCTCGGCGCCCAGGGCCTGGCAGGCCTCGGCGCGGCACACCTGGATCACGTGGCGGCCGGCCGGCTCGCCGCGGAAGTGGTGGTAGTAGGTGATGACGCCATGCACCTCGGCGCGCGACAGGTTCAACGCGCCGGCGATCTCGGGCACCACGTCGGCCGGGATGCAGCCCAGCTGATCCTGCACCTCGTGCAGGATCGGCAGCAGCGCGCCCGGCTCGTCGGCCCGGCGCGCGAGGACGGCGCGCACAGCCGCCAGCGACGTGCTCATCGCGCGGCCGCCCGAACGGCCGGGCGAGCGTTGCAGGAAGCTTTGGGGGAGGCTGTCATATGTTGTCTCCGGCATATGGATTCGAGAGCGTGCTTCACTGTATGGTGGGAGTTCCTGCGGTTCAATATGAGCCGTCAGGCCGAGCGCATATGCGCTGAAGCGCCGAAAGATCGCCATGCTCGAAGTCTCGATCCAGCCGCAATGGAGCATCCGCCGCACAGGCCAGCCCGAGCTGCCGCCACGGCTCATCCAGTTGCTCGGCCAGGTGCATGAGCACGGCAGCCTGCTGCGTGCCTGCGAGGTCAACGGTGGCTCCTACCGCCATGCCTGGCAGCAGCTGCGCGAGGCCGAAGCCGCGCTCGGGCAGGCGTTGATCCGCACTGAGCGTGGCCAGGGCTCGAAGCTCACTCTGCTGGCCGAGAAGCTGCTGTGGGCGGACCGCCGCATCGCCGCGAGGCTGTCGCCGATGCTGCACACGCTGGCCTCCGAACTGGAAGTCGAACTGGGCCGGGTGGTCAGCCCGGAGGGGGCGATGCTGCGCATCCACGCCAGCCACGGCTTCGCGATCGAAAAGCTCGACGAGTTCCTGCGCGCCGACCAGGTGCCGGTCGAACTGAAGTACTGCGGGAGCCAGGAGGCCGTGGCGTCGCTGGCTGCCGGCAGTTGCGACGTGGCGGGCTTCCACATGCCGCTCGGCGCCTTCGCGCCGGTGGCGCTGGCCCATTACGCGCGCTGGTTCAAGCCGCGCGAGCAGGCGGTGGTGCACGTGGCCACGCGCAAGCAGGGGCTGATGGTCGCGCCGGGCAACCCCAGGAAGCTCTACACGCCGGCCGATCTGGTGCGGCCCGGCGTGCGCTTCATCAACCGGCAGCCGGCCTCCGGGACCCGCTTCCTGCTCGACCTGATGCTGCAGCGCGACGGGGTCGACGCCCGGCGCATCGACGGTTACGAGCGCGTCGAGTACACGCACGCCGCCGTCGCGGCCTACGTGGCCAGTGGCATGGCCGACGTCGGCTTCGGCGTGGAGCCGCCGGCCCGGCGCTTCGGACTGGAGTTCATTCCGCTCGAGACGGAGCGCTACCTGCTGCTGTGCGACGCGCAGGCGCTGCAGGGGCCGCGGCTCGGGCAGATGCTGCTGTTGCTCCGCAGCGAGGCGTTCCGTGCAGCGGTCGACCAGCTGCCGGGCTACGACGGGCAGGGCATCGGCGCGGTCGTCGAGGTCGACGCGCTGCTCAAGGGGCCGAAACGTCGGCGACCGTGATCAGGCCGGCCGGCGGTAACCGCGCCCGAAGCCGGCCACGACACGTCGGCCGTTCGGGCCGGCGAGCCAGTTCACCAGCAGCTTGCCGCCGGGGTGGTTGACGCGGAACGAGCGCATCACGTGGTAGCTCACCTGCAGGCGCGGGTCGCCTTCGACCAGTACCGCCAGCCCGCTGCCGGCGCCCAGCGCCGACCACAGGCCGCGCTCGACGAAGGCGTAGCCGCCGGTGTCGCGCGCCAGGGTCAGCACGGCGGTGGGTCCGGGTCCGGCGGCGCGCAACCAGGGGCCGACCGGCTGCGGGCCGGCCGCCTTCCACAGGGTCTGCTCCAGCGCACGGGCGCCGCTCGGCTCGCCCGGGGTCACGAAGACGGCCTCGCCTCGCTCGCCGGCCGCGACGATGCGGCCGAGAGCGGTGGCGGCGTCGCGTTCGCCGGCGATGCCGGCCGGGTCGCCACGGGCGGCACTCTTCTTCGTGGCCTTCAGCGGCGCAGGTCCGACCAGCACGAAGTCGCCCAAGGCGATCGGACGGCGGTCGTGCACCAGGTTCTGCCGCTCCAACGCCCGTTCGAGTTCGGGCGCCTGCGTCAACGCGGCGTCCAGTTCTCCTCGTTCGAGCTGCGGCAGCAGCAGGCCGCTGGGGCCGGGTCGCCAGTCGATCGCCAGCCCCGTGTCGCGGGCGATGGCGGTGCGCAAGCGCGCGGCGAGGCCGGAGGCCTGCAGGTCGGCCTCGACCCCCACGGTGATCCGGCGATCCAGGCCGCGCTGGGCCCAGGCGGGCCCGACCAGCGCCACGGCCAGGGCGCCCAGAGCGCGGCGTCGTCGTCGATCGAACACGGGGGCTTGCATCACCCCATGTTAAGGGGGGAGCCGCCGTGGACAGGGGGTGCCGGCGGGCGCCGCCGCCGGCAAGATCGGTTCAGCCTTTGGCTGACACCGCGGGGCGGGCGCGTCCGGCGCGCACTTCGAGGGTCAGGTCAAGGCGCAGAGAAAGGCCACGCATGTGGTCATGCACAAAGTGCATATCACCATCCTGTCACGCCGAAGTCACACCCCTACACTTTCTTTCAGGCATCTCCAGAGCAGTCCCGACCAGGGTGGGATCGATGCCGCCAGTGCCCGCCCCTCCTGCCGTTTTGCAGGCACTGACGAGATCCATTCCTTCCCGGAGAAACGATGAATCACCCCGCCATGCAAGGGCTTCGCGTCGAAGCGCCTGCCCATGTAAAGAACGCTCGCCTGATCGCCTGGGTGGCCGAGATGGTTGCGCTGGCCCAGCCCGCGGCGATCCACTGGTGCGACGGCTCGCAGGCCGAGTACGACCGCCTGTGCGGCCAGCTCGTCGAGGCGGGCACCTTCCGCAAGCTCAACGAGGCCAAGCGGCCGAACAGCTACCTGGCCTGGAGCGATCCGAGCGACGTGGCGCGCGTCGAGGACCGCACGTTCATCTGCTCCGAGAAGAAGGAAGACGCCGGCCCCACCAACAACTGGACCGCGCCCGAAGAGATGCGCGCTCTGTTGCAGACCGGCCGGGCCGACGGCACGCCCGCTCTGTTTGCCGGCTGCATGCGTGGCCGCACGATGTATGTCGTGCCGTTCTCGATGGGACCGCTGGGCTCACCGATCGCGCACATCGGCGTCGAGCTGTCCGACTCGCCCTACGTCGCCGTCAACATGAAGATGATGACGCGCATGGGCAAGCCGGTGCTGGAGGTGCTGGGCAGCGACGGCGACTTCGTGCCGTGCATGCACACCGTCGGCGCGCCGCTGGTCCCCGGCCAGAAGGACGTGGCCTGGCCATGCAACAAGACCAAGTACATCGTCCACTACCCCGAGACGCGCGAGATCTGGAGCTACGGCTCGGGCTACGGCGGCAATGCACTGCTGGGCAAGAAGTGCTTCGCGCTGCGCATCGCCTCGACGATGGGCCGTGACCAGGGCTGGCTCGCCGAGCACATGCTGGTGCTGGGCGTGAAGAACCCGCAGGGGCAGAAATTCCACGTGGCCGCCGCCTTCCCCAGCGCCTGCGGCAAGACCAATTTCGCGATGCTGATCCCGCCCGCCGGCTTCGAGGGCTGGGAGGTGACGACCATCGGCGACGACATCGCCTGGATCAAGCCGGGCGCCGACGGCCGCCTCTACGCGATCAACCCCGAGGCGGGCTACTTCGGCGTGGCGCCAGGCACCAACGACCAGACCAACCCCAACTGCATGGCCTCACTGCAGCGCGACGTGATCTTCACGAACGTGGCGCTGACCGACGACGGCGACGTCTGGTGGGAGGGCATGACCGCCTCCGCGCCCGCCCACCTGGTGGACTGGCAGGGCAAGGACTGGACGCCGGCGCTGGCCAAGGAAACCGGCGCGAAGGCAGCGCACCCCAATGCACGCTTCACCGTGGCCGCCATCAACAACCCGGTGCTCGACGAGAACTGGGACAACCCGGCCGGCGTGGCGATCGACGCCTTCATCTTCGGCGGCCGCCGCTCGACCACCGTGCCGCTGGTGACCGAGGCGCGCGACTGGGTCGAGGGCGTCTACATGGCCGCGACCATGGGTTCCGAGACCACCGCCGCAGCCGCCGGCCAGCAGGGCGTTGTGCGCCGCGATCCGTTCGCCATGCTGCCCTTCATGGGCTACAACATGAGCGACTACTTCCAGCACTGGCTGACGCTCGGCCGCAAGCTGCAGGACGCCGGCGCCAAGCTGCCGAAGATCTACTGCGTCAACTGGTTCCGCAAGGGCGCCGACGGCAAGTTCGTCTGGCCGGGCTACGGCGAGAACATGCGTGTGCTGAAGTGGATGCTCGAGCGAGTGCAGGGCAGTGCGCAGGGCAGCGAGAACGTCTTCGGGGTCAGCCCGCGCTATGAGGATCTGGCGTGGAACGGTCTGGACTTCACGCCGGCGCAGTTCGGCAGCGTGATCGGCGTCGACCGGGCCGCGTGGCAGCAGGAGCTGGAACTGCATGCGGAGCTGTTCGCCCAGCTTGCCCACCACCTGCCGCCCGAGCTTCCGGCCACCAAGGCCCGCATCGAGCAGCGACTGGCCGGCTGAACGGTCCGGGACCGGGTCGCCGGCGCCCCACGAACAAGGCCGCCCGAGGGCGGCCTTGTTCGTGGGGCGCGACCGTGGCTCAGAGCCGCACGGTGGCGCCGCGGTACAGCGCGTCGACCGTGCGACGGGCCGCGCGCTGGTCCAGCGAGACCTCGCTGAACTGGTCGAGCCACGCCGCCGGGGCGCTGCCCGCCGTGGGCCGCGGCGTGTCGCCGCCGAAGATCTGAAGGCGGTGCCGACCGACCCGACCGACTCGGCGATCGCGGTGCCGAGCACTTGATAGATGTTCACGAGAATCCTCGAGGTGAATGACGGACTGCGCCGCCGATGCTGTAGATATTAAGGGTTAACCCTCGATTTGCGAATGCCGTTGCGGCATGCGGGCGAGCGGTCGCCCGCATGGCGGCGCTCAGGAGCGCTGCGTCTCGCGTTCCCAGCGCCGCGCGGCGCCGCGCAGGTCGGCGGCCAGGCCGGGATCGATGCTCTGGTATTTGTCAGCGAGCGCCCACAGTTGCGGCAGGTCTTGCCGCGGATCGTGAGCTTGCCGGCGCTTCGCCAAGCGACCGGCGGCCCATTGCCAAGCGGCTGCGACCGCGCGGGCCAGGGGTTCGGCGCCACGGGGGGCCTTGCGAGGGGCCACGGCCTGAATGCTGATGGTGCTCATGACATGAACCTTTCCGTTCGTTCGGCCGAAGCCAATGACACAATTCTAGGGAAAACCCTTAGTCCGCGCACTCGACAAGGTCGTCTCCGCCGACGCACCGCGAAAAAGCGTGGCATCCGACCGGCATAGGACAATGGCTGCCATGTCTGCCTCCGCCCATTCCGCGCCCCTGACCGACCCGGAGATCACCGAGCTCGACGATCTGCTGGCCGCGATTCCCGAACCGCTCGAACCGCTGGACGCCGTGATGCTCGACGGCTACCTGTGCGGCGTGATCGCCCAGCCCGAACTGATCGACCCGGCGCGCTGGCTGCCACCGGTGTTCGACTGGAACTTCGGTGATCCCGACCAGCCCGACGCCGGCGTCGAGCTCACGCCGGACACCGCCGGCTGGCATGCCGCGAAGCACGAACGCCTGCTCGCGCTGGTGATGCGCCATTACGCGGTGCTGGAGCGACAGTTGCGCGAAGACGCGTGGTTCGACCCGCTGGTGATGCAGCCCGACGATGAGCAGGGCCACCCGCTCGAGGGCGCCGCGGCCATCGGGCCCGCCTTTGCGCCGTGGGCGATCGGCTTCGAGCACGCGCTGAACCAGTTCGACGCGCTCGAATCGCTCAAGCACGCCGACCTGCCGGACCTGCTCGCCTGCGTGCGCCGCCACTTGCCCGAGCAGACCGGCGACGACGCGGCATTCAAGAAGGCGCTCGACGACGAGCACCCGCTGCGCGGCATGGACGAGGCGATCGAGGATCTGGTGTCCAACGTGGTGGCGCTGGCCGATCTGGCCCGTGGCGAGCGACTCAAGGTCGAGACCGTGCGGCGCGCCGGCCCCAAGGTCGGCCGCAACGACCCTTGCCCCTGCGGCAGCGGCAGGAAGTTCAAGCAGTGCCACGGCCGCAACGCCTGAGCCGGCGGCGGCATCCTGGCCGCGGCCGGGCGCGCTGAAGGGCCCGGCCCGTGCGACTGCAACTGCTGTCGGATCTGCATCTCGAGACCGAGGCCTACACGCCCGAACCGTCCGGGGATGCCGAACTGCTGGTGCTGGCGGGCGATATCGACAGCCGCTGGGACGGGCTGGAGCGCTTCGCGCGCTGGCCGGTGCCGGTGCTGTTTGTCGCCGGGAACCACGAGTTCGACCGGCGCGAGCTGCGCAGTGCCTGGCCGGCGCTGCGCGAGCGCTGCGCTTCGCTCGGCATCACGCTGCTGGAGCGCGAGCAGCACCTCCGCACCGACAAGGCAGGTCGTCGCATCCGATTCGTGGCGACGACCCGCTGGTGCGACTTCGACCTGTTCGGTGCCGCGGGTCGCGAGCGGGCGATGCGGGCAGCCGGCTACTTCATGCATGTCATGCGGGCCCGCTGCGACGGCCGGCTGTTCGACGCGGCCGCGGTGCGCGACGAGGCACTGGCCTGTCGCGCCTGGCTGGCGCAGGCGCTGGCGGAGCGACCGATGCCGACGCCACCGTCGTGATCACCCATTACGGGCCGAGTCTGCGCAGCGTCGACCCGCGCTATGGCGAGCAGCCCGGGTCGGCGAGCTTCTGCAACGCCGACGACGAACTGCTGCCGTTCGCCGACCTGTGGCTGCACGGTCACCTGCACTGCCGCCACGACTACAGCGTGGAACACCCGCCCGGCATGCCGCGGGCCCGCACCCGTGTGGTCAGCAATGCGCGCGGCCATGCCCGCAAGGGCGAGGCTGCGGGTCACGACGGTTTGCTGTGCATCAACGTCTGAGCGCCGTGGCTTGCGGCACACTGACAGCTCCATCCTGCACGAGGAGCGAACGATGAAGATCCTGGCCGCCGTCGATGGCAGCAGCTACACGAAGCGCATGCTCGGCTACCTGACGGCGCATGCCGAATGGCTGGTCGCCGGGCACGACATCACCGTGCTCACCGTCAGCGCGCCGGTACCGCCACGCGCGGCAGCGGCGCTCGACCGGGACACGATCCAGTCCTACTACGAGGACGAGGCGGAGAAGGTGTTCAAGCCGATCCGCGCGTTCTTCGCCAAGCAGGGCGTGAACGCCACGTTCGTGCGCAAGACCGGCCACGCGGCCGAGGTCATCGGCAAGACCGCCGAAGCCGGCAAGTTCGACCTGCTGATGCTCGGCTCCCACGGCCACGGCGCGCTGACCGGCATGGTGATGGGCTCGATCACCACCAAGGTGCTGGCATCCTGCCGGACCCCGGCGCTGCTGATCCGCTGAATGCGGCCGTTCAGGCCCGCGCGCCGACCAGGCCGCGGAAGCAGGTGCGCAGCAGCCACTCGATGATCTGCGCGTCGCTGTGCTGGCCGCCGGCCTTCAGCAGGCCGAGGACCGGATCGCAGGCGCGCGCGAACAGCGTGTAGAGCACCACCTCGGCCGGTAGTTGGCGGTCGATCTCGCCATCGGCCTGCGCAGCGGTGATCCAGGCGCCCAGCCGGTCACTGACCTCGAACAGCCGATCGAGGTAGCCGCGGTTCGCCATCAGCGCATTGCGCAAGGTCGAGTTCTGCGCCGGGAGCGACGGCATCTCGCCCGCCAGCTGGACCTCGAGGGTCCAGCGCGCAACGGCTTCGAGCCGTGCGATCGGCCGCAGTTGATCATCGGTTGCCAGGATCTCCGTGAAAGCGAGCGCCCGCTCCAAGACGCGAACCATCGCGGCCGCCGCCAGCTCTTCCTTGGACGTGAAGTGCTTGTAGAGGCTGGCCTTGGCGATCCCCACGTCGGCCGCCACCTCGTCCACCGTCATCGCCTCGAAGCCCTTTTCCGCCAGCAGGCGGTTGACCGAGGACACGATCGCGTCCTCGCGCGCGCGCAGCATCTGTTCACGGAAGGAGGTTTTCGCCATCCCGGAATTGTAGGAGTGCGCCTGCCGCGCTGTACTGACGGGTCGCGGCGCTACTCGCGAGTCGCCTTGCGCCGCGCGCGCCGGCGCGGTCGCCGTGAGGCTCTGAGACACTCTCGGGGTACACCCCCTCCTCGACCCTGACCGGATCCCCGTGCGAACTGGACCATGACCTCTCAACCGCGCTATTTCTGGGAAGACTTCGGCGTCGGCAGCGTGCGCGAGTTCGGCGCCCACACGCTCGGCCGCGACGAGATCGTGCGCTTCGCCAGCGAGTTCGATCCGCAACCCTTCCATCTCGACGAGGAAGCCGGCCGGCAGTCGCTGTTCGGCGGCCTGGCGGCCAGTGGCTGGCACACCTGCGCGCTGGTGATGCGCATGATGTGCGACGAATACCTGCTCGATTCGTCCAGTCTCGGCTCGCCCGGACTCGAGCAGCTGAAGTGGCAGAAGCCGGTGCTGGTGGGCGACACGCTGCACGTGCGGATGACGGTGACCGACGCCCGCCCCATGACGAGCAAGCCGCACATCGGCCTGGTGCGCACCCGCTGGGAAGCGCTGAACCAGCGTGACGAGGTGGTGCTGGTGATGGAGGGCTGGAACATGTTCCGCCGCCGCGACGTCCCGGCGCCATGAGCACGCCGCGCGCCCAGGCGCCGAGCTTCACGGCGGCGCATTTCCGCGCCGCGCTGGGCATGTTCGCGACCGGCGTGACCATCGTGACGGCACGCACCGCCGAGGGGCAGCGCGTGGGCCTGACGGCCAACTCCTTCAATTCGGTGTCGCTGGCGCCGCCGCTGGTGCTGTGGAGCCTGGGGCGAAGCGCCGGCACCATGCCGGCCTTCGCGCGCGGCTCGCACTACGCGATCAACATCCTGGCGGCCGACCAGCGTGAACTGGCCGAGCGCTTCGCGAGCAAGACCGCCGACCGCTTTGCCGGGGTGGCCTGGCGCGAAGGCGGTAGCGGTGCGCCGCTGATCGACGGCGCGGCCGCGGTGTTCGAGTGCTTCAACCGCAGCCAGTATGAGGAAGGCGACCACGTCATCTTCGTCGGCGAGGTCGAGCGCTGCAGCGTGACCGTCGGCGCGACACCCTTGATCTTCCATGGCGGGCGCTATTTCAGCGAACTGCCGCTCTGAGCGTTGCATCGCTCGGGGATGTGCAAATGACAAGGCCCGCCGAAGCGGGCCCTGCTGCGATACGAGCGGCGTTCAGTTGCGGCGTGTGCGGCGGCTGACCACGAAACCCATCACCAGGAAGGCGGCGAGCAGCTGCATGTAGGTGCTCGGCTCCGGCAGCGCGGTCACGTCGGCCGACTCCTGCACCGTGGAGCGAGCGGACAGCGCCTGGGTCGCATCGGCGTGGGTCGTCTGCGTGGCGACGCCGGCATTGATGGCCTCGGTGGCGGCGCTGGCCGTGCCAGCCACCAGCAGGCTTGCCGTGACGATCAGGGTCTGAAGGGCCTTGTTCATGGAGTGCATCTCTTGCCGTGGAGTCGTTGAGCAAGAGTTTGTCCGGCCGGGGCGGTGGCGGCAGCCCCCCCTTCGCGGGTGAGGCCCCCCGTGGTTCAGGGGGCTCGAAAGACGCATTCGAGGACTTGAGTCGGGTGCGCGTGAACAAGTCACGCAGCCCGCCGTCAAGGCGCGGCGGGGCGCCGTGCCGGATCGATGTCCACGTATTGCCACCAGTCGAGCCAGAACGGCGCACGCCGGTAGCCGACCACCCACGGATAGGCGAGGTCGGTGAGGATGCGGTGCACATGCACGCGATAGGGCGCATACGCCACCAGCAGCTTGGTCGCCTGGTCGAACAGGGCCTGGCGCTCGGGCCCGTCGGGCAGCGCATTGAGCTGCTCGTAGACGCGGTCGAAGGCCGGCAGCGCGAAGCGCGCGAGATTGCCCTTGCCGACCGACGCTCCGTAGGCGCGCTCCAGCGAGCCCTGGCCATCAGGTGAGCCCGCGCTGGAGCCCACGCGCCACAGCATGAAGCGCCCCGACCGCGCCGACTTCAGGTTCTCGGGCCACTGCGCTGTCTTGAGCACGGCGCGCAGCCCCAGCGCGTCCATGTTCTTCTTCCACAGCTCGTCGAGCTGACGCGAGGCCTGGTCCGACTGCGTCTTCATCTCAAGCACCAGCGGCTGGCCGTCGGGCTGCTCGCGCCAGCCGTCGCCGTTGCGGTCGATGTAGCCGTAGAGATCGAGCAGCGCCTTCGCGCGCGGCAGGTCGAAGGCGCTCATCTCGGTGCGCAGGTCGCTCCGGTAGCCGCTGGTCAGCGGCGGCATGATCGATTGCGCCGGGATCGCCTGGCCGCGCCGCACCAGCTGGATCTCGCGGCCGATGTCGGTGCCGAGCGCCATCGCGCGGCGCAGCGCCACCTTCTCCGGCGTGTAGCCGCCGACCAGCGGGTCCTCCATGTTGAAGACGGTCAGCGTCACGTCGGCACCGGGCACGCGGAACATCTGCAGACCGCGCTTGGCCAGGTTGGGGGCCAGCGTGCCGCCCGGTACGGCCTGGTCGACGAACTCGTTGGGCAGCCGCTCCAGCACGTCCTGCTCGCCGTTCAGGAAGGCCAGCCAGCGCGGCTGCGACTCCTCGATCACGGCGATCTCGACCCGGTCGACCATCGGCAGGCGCCGGCCCTTGAAGCGCTGCAGCAGCGCCTGGCCCTCGGCATCGTCTGCGTTCGGCTGGGCATCGTAGACCACCTCGCGATAGCGCGGGTTGCGCTCGAGCGCCATGCGCGAGCTGCGCCGCCATTCGGTGAGCCGGAACGGCCCGGTGCCGACCGGGTGCTCCATGATCTTGTCACCGTAGGCCTCGACCACCTCGCGCGCCACCGCGCCCACCACGTCGGAGGCCCAGCCGTAGAGGTGCCGTGGCCGCGGCTCTCGCAGCTGCACGCGGAAGGTGTAGCGGTCCAGCGCCCTCAGGCCCTCGACCTCGCGGTCGTAGTCGAACGGCTGGCCCTTCAGTGCCGCCTCGCGCAACTCGGCGAGTCCGATGATCTTCTCTTCTTCGAGCCCGGGCTGGGCCGGACTCTTGAGCTTGGGGTCGAAGACGCGCTTGACCGCGTAGACGTAGTCCTGTGCCGTCAGCTCGCGCGGCTTGCCCTTGAAGGCCGGATCGTCGGCGAAGTAGATGCCCGGCCTGATGCGGAAGGTGAAGCTGCGGAAATCGTCCGACACCTCGGGCATCGCCGCGGCGGTCGAGGGCCGCAGCTTGAAGGGCCGTGCGAGGTGGTCGTAGCCCAGCGGCGGCTCGAAGATGTGGGCCGTGATGATGCGCGAGTAGAGGTCGCTCACCTGCACCGGATCGAAGCCGGTCTCGGCCACCGGGAAGGCGTAGCGCAGGACCTTGGTCTCGGCCGCGAGGGCGGCGGCTGTCGTGCAGCAGGCCAGTGCCGCGAGCAGCAGCGCGCGCAGGGGGCGGGAGAGGCTCATGGGCGGGGCGGGCGGCTTCCGGTCGACGTGGCTGCATGCTATCGCGCACTCGGGCTTGTCCCGGCATCGGGGGAGCGACGCGATCAGGCTCTAGACTCGCGCCTGCACACACCCGTCGGCGGGCCCGCGCAGCGCGGCCGCTGCGATCCGTTTCCTGGAGTGCTTCGGCGATGGCGGCCTACCTGATCCGACGCCTGTGGCAAATGATCCCGACATTGGTCGGGGTCGTGCTGCTGGTGTTCTTCCTGTTCAAGACCTTCGGGGGCGACCCGGCCGAGATCCTCGGCGGCCTGAACGCCAGTGCCGAGCAGGTCGACGCGATCCGCGAGCAGCTCGGCCTGAACAAGCCGGTGTGGCAGCAGCTGTGGATCTTCGTGCAGCAGATCGTCACCTTCGATTGGGGCAAGAGCTGGGCCACCAACGAGGCGGTCAGCTCGCTGTTCGCGAGCCGCCTGCCGGCCACGCTGACGGTGATGACGCCGATCCTGCTGCTCGACGTGCTGCTGGCGATTCCGTTCGCGCTGGCCGTCGCCTACGTGCGCGGCTCGCTGACCGACCGCGCGATCATGGTCATCACCACCATCGCGCTGTCGATCAGCTTCCTGGTCTACGTGATCGTCGGCCAGTACGTGTTCGCGTTCCGGCTCGGCTGGTTCCCGGTGCAGGCTGGAGCGACAGCGTGTGGACCAACCTCGCGGTCTACGCCCCGCTGCCGGTGCTGCTGGCGGTGATGGTCGGCATCTCGCCGCAGACGCGGCTCTACCGCAGCTTCTTCCTCGACGAGATCGGGCAGGACTATGTGCGTACGGCACGCGCCAAGGGCCTCACCGAGACACGCATCCTGCTCAAGCATGTGCTGCGCAACGCGTTGATCCCGATCCTGACCAACGTGGCGGTGGCGCTGCCGGGCATCTTCGTCGGCTCCTTCCTGATCGAGACCTTCTTCTCCATCCCGGGCCTCGGACGCGAGGTGCTGCTGGCGGTGAACCGCAGCGACTATCCCGTCATCCAGGCCGTCACGATCTACATCGCGGTCATCACGATGCTGGTCAACCTGGCGACCGACGTGCTCTACAAGCTGGCCGACCCGCGGGTGGTGCTGAAATGAGCGCGCTGCCGATCGACGCGGTGACCGCGGCCACCGGCCCGGCGCGCTCCGAGGCGTGTGGGCCGCAGCCTGGCGGCGCCTGCGCGGCGACCGCGTCGGCATGGTCTCGCTGGCGGTGGTCGCGGCCTTCCTGCTGATGGTGCTGCTGGCCGGGGCGGGCCTGATCGCGACGGCGTGGCAGGCCGAGGTCGGCGTACCCAACGCGCCGCCCGGCTTCCTGGGGCCGGCGCCGAAGGTGGCCGAGACGGCGATCGCGGTGCCCAGCGGACCGGTGCTGGACCTGTCCGACGTCGATCCGCTGGCGCCGCGCTACGCCGAATGGGCCGAGCGCGCCAAGCAGTTCAGCAGCGTCGTGACGCCGCGTGCCGAGACGCTGCCCTTCGGCGCCGACCGCCTGGGCCGCGATGTGCTGGCCAAGGCCATCAAGGGCGCCGAGGTCTCCATCCTGGTGGGCGTCTCCGCGGCGCTGCTGGCCACGCTGATCGGCACCGTGCTCGGTGCGCTCGGTGGCTTCTTCGGCGGCCGGGTCGGCGACCTGCTGGAGTGGGTCTACAACGTCTTCACGTCCATCCCCGGCATTCTGCTGGTGTTCGCCTTCGCGGCGGTCACCGGCCGCGGCGTGCTGTCGGTGGTGCTGATCCTCGGGCTGACCGGCTGGACCGGCATCTACCGGCTGGTGCGGGCCGAGTTCCTGAAGCACGCGGTGCGCGAGTACGTGCGCGCGGCCGAGGCGATCGGCGCCTCCACCGCCTCGCGCATGTTCCGCCACATCCTGCCGAACGTGAGCCACGTGGTGCTGGTGCAGCTGTCGATCCACGTGGTGGGCTTCATCAAGGCCGAGGTGATCCTCAGCTACCTGGGCCTGGGCGTCAGCGTCGACCAGGTCAGCTGGGGCACGATGCTGGCGGAGGCTCAGGGCGAACTGCTGCTCGGCCACTGGTGGCAGCTGGCCGCGGCGACCGGCTTCATGGCGGTGTTCGTCACGGCCTTCTCGTTGCTCACCGACGCGCTGCGCGATGCGCTCGACCCCAAGCTGAGGGGCGCGGAATGACGGCGCTGCTGAGCATCGACCAGTTGCGCGTGAGCTTCCGTCTCGGCCGCGGCGCGGCGGCCAGCCGCATCGAGGCGGTCGGTCGCGGCGCGCAGGGCGTGAGCTTCGAGATCGCCGAGAACAGCACCGTCGCGCTGGTCGGCGAATCGGGCTCGGGCAAGAGCGTCACCGCGATGGCGGTGCTGAACCTGCTGCCGGAGAACGCCGAACGCCAGGGCTCCATCCGATTCCGTGATCGTGAACTGCTCACCGCCGGACCGGCCGAACTGCGCGCGCTGCGCGGTCGCGAGATCGCCTGCGTGTTCCAGGACCGATGAGTTCCTTGAACCCGGTGTTCACCGTCGGCCAGCAACTGATCGAACCGCTGGTGCTGCACCTCGGCCTCGGCCGGCGTGCCGCGCGGGCGCGCGCCGAGGCGCTGCTGAACGAGGTCGGCCTGCCCGATCCGAAGCGCCGGCTCGACGCCTATCCGCACGAGCTGTCGGGCGGCCAGCAGCAGCGCGTGATGATCGCGATGGCGATCGCCTGCGAACCCCGGCTGCTGATCGCCGACGAACCGACGACTGCGCTCGACGTCACCATCCAGCGCCAGATCCTCGAGCTGCTGGCCGGTCTGAAGGAGCGGCACCGCATGAGCATGCTGTTCATCAGCCACGACCTCGGCGTGGTCGGCGAGATCGCCGACCACGTGGTCGTGATGCGCCAGGGCACGGTGCGCGAGCAGGCGTCGGTCGAGCGCCTGTTCACCGCGCCGCAGGACCCCTACACGCAGGCGCTGCTGGCCTGCCGGCCGACCCTGGCAGCGCCGCCGGTGCGCCTGGCGGTGATCGACGACCACCTGGCCGATCCGGCCGCCGGAGGCGCTCGCCCCGCGGTGGCGAAGGACCCGGACGCACCGGTCGTGCTGCAGGTCGAGGCGCTGAGCAAGAGCTTCTGGCTGCGCTCGGGGCTGTTCGGCCGCAAGGCCTTCCCCGCCGTCAAGGACGTGAGCTTCGAGCTGCGGCGCGGCCACACGCTGGGCATCGTCGGAGAATCGGGGTCGGGCAAGACCACGGCGGGCCTGGCGCTGCTTCGCCTGCACGAGGCGAGCGGCGGGCCGACCGGCGGCCGGGCGGTGTTCCGCAGCGCGAAGGGTGGCGGCACGCACGAGTTGCTGCAGCTCGGCAAGTCCGACTGGCTGCCGATGCGCCGGCGCCTGCAGGTGGTGTTCCAGAATCCCTATGCCTCGCTGAACCCGCGCTTCACGATCGGCCAGACGCTGGTCGAGCCGATGGCCATCCACGGCCTCGAGCGCGACGATGCGGCGCGCGAGGCCCGGGCGCGGGCGCTGTTGGCCAAGGTCGGCCTCGACGCCGGTGCCTGGGGCAAGTACCCGCACGAGTTCTCCGGCGGCCAGCGCCAGCGCATCGCGATCGCGCGCTGCCTGACGGTCGACCCCGAGGTGCTGGTGCTCGACGAGGCGGTCTCGGCGCTCGACGTGTCGGTGCAGGCCCAGGTGCTGAACCTGCTGCGCGACCTGCAGGACGAGCTGGGCCTGGCCTATGTCTTCATCAGCCACGATCTGGCGGTCGTGCGCTTCATGGCCGACGAGGTGCTGGTGATGAAGGACGGCGAGGTGGTCGAACGCAACACGGTCGAGGCCCTGCTCAGCGCGCCGCGCGAGGCCTACACGCAGCGCCTGCTGGGCGCGATCCCGCGCGGCTACCGGGGCGCGGCGCTGGCCTGAGCGGGGCGGCGCGCCGGCGCCGGCAGTTGACGACACGCGCCGACCGATCGACCAAAAGCGTCGCCCGTGTAACGGTGTTGAAGCGTCGCGCTCGGCGGGCCGGCGACGGCGCGTGACGGTTTGCACGGCCTCGGCCGTCCGTCGTACCTCACCGCGGCTGGCACGCTAGATGCGTTGCCGCCCTCCATACAGCAGGAGGAGTCCGGCATGACACAGAGCATCAAAACAAGGCTTCGCCCCAGCCCGGCGCGCGGCGTTGCGTTCGGCGCGGTGTCTTCGCTGCTGCGCCTGGCGGCGCGCGAGCGTCAGGCCCACGGCGATGCGCCGGCCTGGCTGCAAGGTCTGACACGCGCGCTGCGCGCCGGCGGTCCCGGCAGCGGCGCCCGGCCGCTGCATGCGGTGCTGGCCGGCGGCGATTGCGCACCCAGCGAGTGGCGCAGCGCTCGCTGAGCCGACATCATTCACAGCCAACACATCATCACGCCCCCACCATGATCGCTCCGCGCTTCAAGCTTGCCGCGACCGCTGCCTTCAGCGGATCACGTGACAAGGGCATCAGTGCCGAGCGATCCGGCCGGGGGCCGGTGCTGCCTGCCCGCAACGCGCCCGGTCAGCTCACGCTGCCCTGGGGTGTGGTGCCCGCGGCGCCGGCACGTCAAAGGTTGCGGACCGGTTGACGTCCAAGAGGGGGCGGGCGGGTCGGGGTGGATGAGAGCGAGCCCTGACCACCACGTCCCGCCCCCTTTCTTTTTCATTCCCCCGAAGCAGACGCTGCAGCACATCGCTGCCGCGGCTGGCGTGGTCAGCGCGCAGCCCGCCGGATCGACAGATGGCGATCGAGGCAGCGCAGCAGCTCGGCCACGTCGACCGGTTTGGTGAGGTACTCATCGAAGCCGCGTTCACGCGCGGCGCGCACGACCTGCGGTTGCGCGTCGGCCGACAGTGCGATGCGGGGCACCTGGGCCAGCGCTGCGTCGTCGCGCAGGGCATCCAGGACCTCGAGTCCGGTCATGTCGCCCAGGTGCATGTCGATCAGCAGCAGGTCGGGGGGCGTGCGGCGCGCACTCTCGATCGCCTCGCGGCCGGTGTACGCGACGCGCAACTCGCAACCGCTGCGCAACAGCAGGAGCTGCTGCACCAGTTCGATGTTGAGCCGGTTGTCCTCGGCGTACAGCACGCTGTGCGGTGCGCTGTCGGAGGCCGCAGGCATGGACGGATCCGGCACTGTCTGGCCCGTGGCCGCCGGGGTGCCGGGTGGAGCGGGCGCACGGCGCAGCTCGACATGGAAGGTCGAACCGCTGCCGGGCTGGCTGTGCACGCTGATGCGGCCGTCCATCAACTCCACCAGCCGCAGCGTGATCGCCAGACCCAGCCCGGTGCCTTCGATGCTGCTGCGCTCCGCGCCGAGCCGGTTGAAGGGCTCGAACAGGTGCAGTTGCTGTGCCGGCGTCATCCCCATGCCGGTATCGGTCACGGCGATGCGCACGGTGTGCTCGTCGAGGCCCTCGGTCTCCACCACGACCTGGCCGCCCGAGCGGTTGTACTTGACCGCGTTGCTCAGCAGGTTGACCAGCACCTGGCGCAGCCGCATCGGGTCGGCGGTCACGTGCAGGTCGCCGGGGCCGCGCCGGATCAGCGTCACGCCGCTGGCGTGCGCCGTCGGCAGCACCAGCGCGAAGGACTCGCTGACCAGCGCGCTCAATCCTACCGGCTGAGGCTGCAGTGGCAGGCTGCCGGTCTCGATGCGCGACAGGTCGAGCACGTCGCCGATCATCGCCAGCAGATGCTGGCCGGCGCGCTCGATGTGGCCGAGGCGCGCCCGCTGGCCGTCCTGCAGCGGCGCCGAAGGATCGCCCAGCAGCAACTGCGTGAAGCCGAGCACCGCATTGAGCGGCGTGCGCAGCTCGTGGCTCATGCGCGACAGGAACTCGGTCTTGGCCTCGTTCGCGCGCGCCGCCGCCTGGGCGTTCATCAGCGCGGCGTCGGCCTGCTTGCGGTCGGTGATGTCGCGGATGTAGCCGTGCCAGGTCGTGCTGCCATCGGGCAGCCGCTCGGGTGATCCCTGGGCCTCGACCGCGCGCCGTCCGCGTGACGGCAGATCGACCTCGAACTCGATCGCCCAGGGTTCGAGCCGCTGGCCGGCGCGCTCCAGCGTCTCCCACACCCGCTTGCGTTGGCCCTTGGCCACGCGTTCGATCATCAGGCGCGCATCGTCACGCACGGCGCCGTCCGGGTCGAGTTCGAACAGCTCGCGCAGGCCGCGGCTCGCGTAGGGCACGCGCGCGACGCCTTGCGCGTCGACATTGAACTGCAGCAGCACGCCCGGCACCCGATCGGCCAGCTTCGTGAACAGTGCCTCGCGCTCTTGCAGCGCCGCTTCGGCACGGCGGCGCTGGTCGATGTCGAGCGCCACCGTGACGGTGTGCTGGAAGCGACCCAGGGCGTCGAACACCGCCGTGACGGTGAGCTGCACCCACAGCGTCGTGCCGTCGGGCCGCAGATAGCGCTTCTCGCGGTTCTCTCGCAGCACCTGCCCGGCCACCAGGCGGCGCAGCAGATCCTCGTCGTCGGCAAGGTCGTCGGGATGCGTCAGCTCGCGGAAACTGCCCGCGAGCAGCTCGTCGCGCGAGCGGCCCACGATCTCGCAGAAGCGCGCATTGACCTCGAGCAGCCGCCCGTCGGCACCGGTCTGGGCGATGCCGGCGCCGGCCATCTCGAAGCTGTGGCGCCAGCGTTCTTCGCTGGCGCGCAATGCGGACTCGGCGGCCCGCCGCTGGCGGTCGAGCTGCACCGACGCGATGATGCCGGCCATGCTCTGGAACAGCGGGTCGAGCGCGTCCAGCAGGGCGCGGTCGTAGCCTGGCCGCCGGTTCGCGAGGCCGATCATCCCGACCAGCTCGCTGCCGTAGTGCAGCGGCACGCCGAGGAAGGTGTTCAGCGCCTGGTGGCCTTGCGGCAGGCCGCCGCCGCGGCGCGGATCGTTCGGGGCGTCGTTGGCGATCACGGTCTCGCCGGTCACCAGGGCTGCGCCGAACAGCGTCTTCAGGTTGTGGAACTCCATGCCGGCGACGCGCTGGCGCTCGACCTGCTCGCGCGAGGCGGCGTCCCACGCGATGTTGCTCAGCGTGAAGATCTTCAGGTAGGGCGTGCCGTCGGGCTGGCGCCAGACCTCGGCGATGAAACCGTACTCGCTCTCGCCGAGCCGCAGCAGTTCGGGCAGCAAGGCATCGAACACGCGGTGCGGCTCGGCACTGCGCACGAATTGCGATTGCAGCTGTCGGATGAGTGCACCCAGTTCAGGCATGGCGGCGTCGGGCGAGCTGCGACGTGGACAAGGTGCACGGATCGTAAGTCACGCCCGACACGTGGAATACCCCAACGCGGTCGACCCCTCCGCGAGGGGACCCGACGCGACGATCGCCGTCGGCCGCCGGAGCAGCGGCCCGTCGCCGCCCCGGCGGGCCGCCTCACGGGGCCTGGAGCGCCGGATAGTCGGTGTAGCCCTTGGCGCCGCCGCCGTACAGCGTGTCGCGGTCGAGCGCCGCGAACGGTGCGCCCACGCGCAGTCGCTGCACGAGGTCGGGGTTGCTGATGAAGGGCCGGCCGAAGGCCACGACATCCGCCCGGCCATCCGCCACCGCCTCGATCGCCATGTCGCGGTCGTAGCCGTTGTTCACGATCCACGGCGCCTTCACCCGGGCGCGCAAGGCCGCATAGTCGAACGGCGCGACGTCGCGCGGGCCGCCGGTCGCGCCCTCGATCACGTGCAGGAAGGCCAGCTTCAGCGGCGCCAGTTGCTCGGCCACGTGGTTGAACAAGGCCTGCGGATCCGAGTCGAGTGCGGCGTCGTTGGCGGGCGTCACCGGCGACAGGCGCAACCCGGTGCGGCCGGCGCCGATCTCGGCCGTCACGGCGCGCATCACCTCGAGCAGCAGGCGCGCACGGTTCTCGATCGAGCCGCCGTAGGCGTCGGTTCGGTGGTTGGTGCTGTCGCGCAGGAACTGCTCGAGCAGATAGCCGTTGGCGCCATGCACCTCGACGCCGTCGAAGCCGGCCTCGATGGCATTGCGCGCCGCCACGCGGTACTGCTCGACGATGCCGGGCAACTCGGCGAGCGCCAGCGCGCGTGGTGCCGACACGTCCTCGAAACCGTTGCGGGTGAAGGTCTTGCTCTTCGCGGTGATCGCCGACGGCGCGACCGGCACCTCGCCCTCGGGCAGCAGCGAGACGTGCGAGATCCGTCCGACGTGCCAGAGCTGCACCACGATCTTGCCGCCGCGCTCGTGCACCGCACGGGTCACGGCCTTCCAGCCCTCGACCTGCTCGCGGCTGTAGATCCCCGGTGTGTCGAGATACCCCTGGCCCAGCGGCGAGATCTGGGTGGCCTCGGTGACGATCAGGCCGGCATCGGCGCGCTGGCGGTAGTACTCGACGGCCAGCGGCGACGGCACGCGCCCGGCGACGGCGCGGTTGCGCGTCAGCGGCGCCATCGCGATGCGGTTGCGGAGCTCGATGTCGCCGAGGCGGATCGGATCGAACAGGCTGGTCATGCGCAAATCCTTCACGGAACAAGTTGCAAGCACTCTAGAAGCACTGCAAAAGGCGCGCTGCTGCAGGCTTACTGGATTCGTGCTTGCGCCTAGGATCGCGCCCATGGCCATCGACAACGCCCTGCGCGCCCTTGACATCGACCTGCCGGCCTGCCCGCAGACCCTGGTGCAGCTGTCGCTGCTGATGCACGACGAGGATGCGAACCTGCAGTCCATCGGCGGACTGATCGAGACCGACATGGCGCTCGCCTCGGCCGTCGTCCGCACCGTCAATTCGGCGCTGTTCGGCCTGCTGCGGCGGGTCGAGTCGGTGCCCGAGGCGGTCCGCTACCTCGGCACCCGGGAAGTCGCGGGGCTGACCTTCGAGATCGGCCTGCGCGGCGCCTTCCCGCCCAGCCCTCTGCTGACTGCGCTGTGGGCGCGCGCCGGCCGCCGCGGGCTGGCGATGGGCCGTGCGGCCCCCACGCTCGACATCGATCCCTGGCTCGCTCACACAGCGGGCCTGTTCGCCGAAAGCGGTCAGGCGGCCCTGGTGGGCCATGACGCACCCGGCTACGAGGCGCTGGTGGCGACCACCCCGAACCCGCTGGTGCAGCTCGAGGCCGAGGCGGTGACCTATGGCCTGAACCATGCCGCCCTGGGCGGCGCGCTCTGCCAGGCCTGGGGCCTGGCCGGTGACGTGGCCGCCAGCGTGCGGCTGCGCCCGATGGCGTTGCGCACCCTGGTTGCGCCGGAGGGCGACGATTTCGCGGCACCGTGGCTGACCGAACCGCTGTCGGTGCAGCGCCTGCTCGCTCTCGGGGCGGCCGTCGACGCGGCGCTCGAAGGCCAGGGCGAGGACATGCTCGCCCGCGCAAGCGCGACGCTCGGGCCGCTGGCCGGACTCGACGCCGCGCTGCTGCACGAAGCCGTGGCGGCCAGCGTCGCCCGGCTCGGCAACGCCTGAACCGCTGATCCCTCCCCACTCCCGTCTTCACCGCGCAGCGGCAGGACGCTGCGCGCGCCGGCACGAGGCGCCCGGTACTGGCACGATGGCGGTCCCCGCGACTCCTTGCCGCCGCCACATGTCCGTCCCGATGAAACGCCGCTCCCTGTTGCTGGCGGCGCTGTGCGCGGCGGCCGCGCCCGTGCGGGCCGCCGACAAGGTGGTGTTCGCCACCAACTGGAAGGCGCAGGCCGCGCACGGCGGCTTCTACCAGGCGCTGGCCGACGGCACCTATGCGAAGTACGGTCTCGACGTGCAGATCCGCCCGGGCGGACCGCAGGTCAACAACCGGCCGTTGCTGCCGGCCGGCCGGATCGACTTCCTGATGACCGGCAACCTGCTGCACAGCTTCGACAACGTGAAGAACGGCGTGCCCACCGTCGTGGTGGCCGCGATGTTCCAGAAGGACCCGCAGGCGCTGTTCGCCCATCCCGGCCAAGGGGTGCGCGGCTTCGAAGACCTGAAGAAGGCGCCGGTGGCCTGGATCGCGAAGGACGCGCAATTCACCTGGTGGGCCTGGCTCAAGAGCGAACACGGCTTTCGCGACGAGCAGCTGCGCCCCTATGCCTACAACGTCGGCCCCTTCCTCGCCAACCCGAAGAGCATCCAGCAGGGCTATGCGGTCGAGGAGCCGGTCTCGATCGAGCAGCAGGGCGGCTTCAAGCCGCTCACCTTCCTGCTGGCCGACCACGGCTTCTCGACCTATTCGACGCTGATCGAGACCACGGCCGAGACGGTGGCGCGCAAGCCCGAGCTGGTGCGGCGCTTCGTCGATGCGTCGATCGTCGGCTGGGTCACCTACCTGTACGGCGACCGCCGCCCGGGCGACGCGCTGATCCTGCGCGACAACCCGGACATGCGGGCCGAGACCATTGCCCGCTCGGTGGGGCTGATGAAGGAACTGGGCATCGTCGACTCGGGCGATGCGCAGACGCTGGGCATCGGCGCGATGAAGCCGGAGCGCATCCGTGACTTCCACGACAAGATGGTCCGGGCCGGGCTGTACCGGGCCGGCGAGGTGGACCTGGAGCGCGTGGCCACCACGCACTTCGTGAACCGCGGCACCGGCGTGGCGCTGATGCGGCAGCTGCGCGGGCGCTAGCCCGACGGTCTAGCGGGCGCGCCGCCGCCGGTTGCTGCAGGTGCGCAGCACCGTCACCAGCTCGGCCGCGTCGATCGGCTTGCCGAGGAAGCCGTCGGCGCCGGCGATCGTCGCGCGCACGCGGTCGCTGGGCGTCGACTGGGCGCTGACCAGCACCACCGTCGGCGCGCCCTTGCGGCGCTGCTTGATCTGCTGGCACAGCGCCAGGCCGTCCATGTCCTTCATCTCCACGTCGCTGAAGACGATGCGAAAGTGCGATGTCTGGAGGCGCTCGAGCGCGTCGGCGCCGCTCACCGCCGTCGTGACGCGGCAGCCCAGCTTCTGCAGCTGCACCTGCAGGAGCCGGCGCGCGATGTCGATGTCGTCGACCACCAGCACATCGATGTCGAAGTGCGTCTCGTCCGCGGCGCGCGGCCGCCGGGCCGGACGCGCGGCGGCGGTCTTCGGCGCATAGGGGTCGGCCACCGCCTGGCGCGCCAGCATCAGGGTCTCGAGCGCGCGCGCCACCTGTCGTGCGTCGATCGGGCGGTGCAGGTGCATCACCGCGCCGTCCGGCACCTGCTGGCCGATGAACACGGCTGCGGCCATGCGGGCGGCGGCGCGCACCTCCTCGACGGCGGCCGGCCGATCGCCATCGACCACGCAGAAGTCGCTGTCGGCCAGCGAGGCGGCCGGCTCGAAGGCGGGCGTCTGGCCCGCTGCCAGCCGGAAATAGCTCTCGAGCGCCTGCTGCTCGAAGGCACTGAATCCCACCAGTGCCACGCGGTGCCTCGGGGTCACGACGGGCTGGGGCATGGGAGGCGGAGCGGTTCGCGCATGGATCGCATGCTCCGCTGCGCTGGCGGGCGCGTCAATCCCACGCCGAGCGAAGTGCCGGATGTCGGCGCGCACCGGCCGGGCCTAGCATTGGCGCAATCACCACCGCGCGGCCTACCGGGAGTCCTGCATGATCACCACCACGATCTACGATTTCGAGGCCCGGTCCATCGACGGCCGGACCGTCTCGCTGGCCGACTACCGCGGCAAGGTGCTGCTGATCGTCAACACCGCCAGCGCCTGCGGCTTCACGCCGCAGTTCGCCGGTCTCCAGTCGCTGTGGCAGGCCTACGGCGAGCGTGGGCTGGCGGTCCTCGGCTTTCCGAGCAACGAGTTCGGCGGGCAGGATCCCGGCAGCAACGACGAGATTGCCAGCTTCTGCCAGCTGAACTACGGCGTCAGCTTCCCGATGATGGCCAAGGTCGAGGTCAACGGCGCCGGTGCCCATCCGCTCTACCGGTGGCTCACCGGCGAGGTCAAGGGCCTGCTCGGGACGCGGGCGATCAAGTGGAACTTCACCAAGTTCCTCGTCGGGCGCGACGGCCGCGTCCTCGGGCGCTATGCGCCGACCGACAAGCCCGAGAGCCTGACGCGCGACATCGAGGCCGCGCTCGCCGCCTGAGGTCGCGCGCGCTCAGCCGCGGTCGATCGACAGCACGACCATGGTCTGGTTCAGCAGCTGGTAGGCCACTTCGCCGAAGGTCATCGGCCCGGTGATGGGCCCGGTGCGCTTGCCTTCGAGTTCGGAATACAGGTAGTTCAGGATGCAGTTGCAGCTCCAGCCGACCTGCCCACTGTCGGCGGGCAGCGCACCGACCAGCGCCTGTTCGTAGTTGTCCATCGGACGCGCGAAACGGTACTCGATGTCGTCGAACACCGGAGCGTAGAAGTCGACGCGGTGGTCGGCCTCGTCGATGCCCTTGAACGACACGTTGACCATCGCGCCGGAGTAGTCGGCCACCAGGGGCCAGCGCGTGTCGACCGCGTTGCGCTGCAGGTAATCGGCAAAGTTGACCGGCTTGCCGTTGACCAGGCAGTCGTGCGCGTGGAACCCGGCTTCGGTGAAGCGGATGCGATCACCGTCGCCCTGCTCGAACAGGTTGACGATGTCCAGCCGTGCCAGCTGATCCTCGGGCAACGGCAGGTGCATCACCAGCGCACGCTCGCCGTCGAACTCGCCGGTCTCGCCGTTCACGACGACCGGTGTCGCCTTGCCGAGATCGTCGAGGTGGATGCCGGCGATCCACCCGAGCAGCGGCTTCAGGTACATGTCCTCGTACTGCGGCGCCTCGCGCGCGAACTGCGAGTGCACGGCCGAGAAGGCCGGAATGATGATCAGCGAGTAGCCATTGGCCGGGCCGTCGACGCACACGTTCGGCAGGCTCTTCGCGTCGTACCAGCGCAGCGTCGACTCGAGGGCAGCGCCGGGCAGCG
The DNA here is from genome assembly GCF_000576225.1 of Methylibium sp. T29-B. Taxonomy (NCBI): domain Bacteria; kingdom Pseudomonadati; phylum Pseudomonadota; class Betaproteobacteria; order Burkholderiales; family Sphaerotilaceae; genus Methylibium; species Methylibium sp. T29-B. The sequence goes on from NZ_AZSN01000027.1 coordinate 29,429, forward strand.
CCGCGACGAACACCTGGTCACGTGTGGTGCGCCCGCCGTCCTGGCCCATGAAGTAGGGGATGCTGCCGCCGATCCAGCGGCCACGCGGCAGCCGGCGCAGCAGTGCCTCCTCGCCGGCGACCATGTAGCGGCCGTGGCTGCGCAGCAGCACGCCGGCTTCCTCGACGGACATCAGCGCGCCGGTGGCGGGGCGCAGCGACGATGAGGGTCGTGCGGTCATGGCCTCATCCTAGTTTCAGTTGCGCCAGCTCGTGCGACAGCACCCGCTCGTTCTTCACGAAATAGCGGTGCAGGTCGCGCAGCTTCAGCAGGCGGACCTCGTCGTCGGAGATGAGGTCGAGCTGCGAGCGCACCCGCGTGAGCATCAGCTTCAGGCTCAGCACGCGGATGTCGAGCTGCAGGTCGCCGTTGGCGAGCCGCAGCCAGATCGGGTCGGTGACGTCGGGCACGTCGCCGGTGGCGTCGGGCATGGCGTTCGGCAGCGTGGCAGCCACCGCGGCCGGTGGCGTCGCGGCGTTCGCGGTGTCGGTGCGCGTCGGTGGCGCAGGGTTCGCCGCGGCCTGCACCTGGGCACGGCCGTTGTCGAGCGCGAAGCGATAGCGCCAGACGTCATTCAGCGACAACTTCATCAGACTGCAGATCGCCTGCAGCGACACGCCCTCGTTGAAGAAGGCGAACACCTGCTGCGCCAGCGCCGTGGTGAAGGGCATGCCCGGGTCGCCCATCCACGGCAGCTTGTCGACCTCCGAGGTCGACGGGATCGACACGTGCAGGAAGAAGCGCACTGTCCCGAGCGACAGGTGCTGCCACATGTGCTGCTGCATGCGCACCGGCACGCCCTTCTTCGGGCGGCCGAACCAGCCGCGCTCCACCTGCGGACCGATCCACACGTCGCAACGGCGCTTGCGAAGGTCCAGTTGATAGTCGCCGATCTCCCACGGCCCGTCGACCAGCAACAGGTGGCGCAGCAGCGACTTGTCGACTCCGATCATGAGCATGTCTCCTCGTGGCGCGTCGTCCCGGGCCTTCGATGACGAGACCCGGGCGGGCGGCGTGTTGTGCCGGCTGCCATTGCAAGTGCAGGGCCACGATCGGCCGTCGGCGCCGCGCGGGCCGGAAAGGCGCGGCCCTTGCCCAGAAATGCACGAACCTGCGGCCCCGGTGCGGCCATTCCGCCGGTCGGGCGACGGATTCCGTCAGTGTGACGTCGCGGCCACGGCGCGAGCTGTGCTGCGCGGGTGCTCCGCGGTGAAGCGAGGGGATGCTGCGGCCTCAGGGTTTGTTCCGATCCGCCAGGGCTGCCTCGATAATCCGGCCTCCTCCGTCTTCACCCCCCGCCGCCATGTTCCAGCACGTCGAAGCCTATCCCGGCGACCCGATCCTGAGCCTCAACGAAGACTTCCAGAAGGATCCGCGCGCGGGCAAGGTCAACCTCAGCATCGGCATCTACTTCGACGATGCCGGCCGCATCCCGGTGCTGGGTTCGGTGCAGCGCGCCGAGGCCGAACTGCTGGCGCGCGGCGGCACCAAGTCCTACCTGCCGATCGAGGGCGCTGCCAATCTGCGCAACGCCGTGCAGGCCCTGCTGTTTGGCGCCGGCCACGAGGCGGTGACCGGCCGGCGCATCGCGACGATCCAGTCGGTCGGCTCCAGCGGCGGGCTCAAGGTCGGCGCCGACTTCCTCGTGCGCTACTTCCCCGGCAGCGCGGTCTGGGTCAGCGATCCGACCTGGGACAACCACCGCGCGATGTTCGAGGGCGCAGGCCTGACGGTGAACACCTACCCTACTACGACCCGGCGACGGGGGGCTGAAGTTCGACGCCATGCTCGCCGCGCTGCGCGGGCTGCCGCCCCGGAGCATCGTGCTGTTGCATGCCTGCTGCCACAACCCGACCGGCGTCGACCTGAGCGCCGCGCAATGGGAGGCGTTGATCCCGGTGCTGCGCGAGCGGCAGCTGCTGCCTTATCTGGACCTGGCCTACCAGGGCTTCGGCGACGGCATCGAGGCCGATGCCCACGCGGTGCGCGCGCTGGCTTCGGCCGGCCTGAGCTTCTTCGTCGCCAACTCCTTCAGCAAGAGCATGAGCCTGTATGGGGAGCGGGTCGGCGCATTGAGCGTCGTCTGCCCCGATGCCGCGCAGGCCGACAACGTGCTCGGGCAGCTCCGCGCCACGGTACGCCGCAACTATTCCAGCCCGCCGATCCACGGCGGCCAGCTGGCCGCGCTGGTGCTCGGCGAGCCGGCGCTGCGGGCCCAGTGGGAAGGCGAGCTCGCCGCGATGCGCGACCGCATCCTGGCGATGCGCCGCGCGCTGCACGCTGCCCTCACCGCCCGCCTGCCGGGTCGGGACTTCGGCTACTTCCTCAGCCAGCGCGGCATGTTCAGCTACACCGGCCTGAGCGCGGCCCAGGTCGACCTGCTGCGCGAGCGGCATGCCGTCTACCTGGTGCGCTCCGGCCGCATGTGCGTGGCCGGGCTCAACACCGGCAACGTGCAGACGGTCGCCGAGGCGATGGCCGCAGTGCTGGGCGGCTGAATGCAGGCGGTCGGGCACCGAAGGAGGCAGCGATGAGCGACGACAACCCGAGTGCGATCTCCCATGTCTCGATCGGCAGCAACCGCTTCGAGTCGGCGCGCGACTTCTACGACGCGGTGCTCGCCACGCTCGGCGTGCGACGCCTGATGGAGCACTCCGGCGCCGCGGCGTACAGCAAGGTCTACCCCGAGTTCTGGCTGCAGACACCGATCGACGGCGCGCCGGCCTCGGTGGGCAACGGCAGCCACGTCGGCTTCCTGGCGGCGAGCCGCGCTCAGGTCGATGCCTTCTACGCGGCGGCGGTGGCGGCGGGTGCCCGTGGCGACGGCCCGCCCGGCCCGCGCCCGCACTACGGCGCACCCTACTACGGCTGCTTCGTGCGCGATCTCGACGGCCACAAGATCGAGGCCTCGTTCTGGGACGAGGCGCTCGCGAGCGCCGCCACGCCCGGCGACTGAGCCGCCGCCTGCGCCGCTCAGACCCAGGGCAGCGCCAGTCCCTCGCGTTCGAACACCTGCCGCACCGCGGGTCGGTCGAGCACGCGCTGGAGGTAGGTCCCCAGCGCCGGCCGCACGCGGGCCGGATGCGCGAAGTGGCGCGTCCAGCGGCACAGCATCAGCGCATAGGCGTCGACCGCGCTGTAGCGTGCGCCGAGCAGCCATGGCCCGCCGTGGCGCTGCAGTTCGGCCTCCAGCAGATCGAGCAGCGCACCGGTTCGGCCTTCGGCGCAGCTCTTGAGCTCGGCAGCGCCCGCGTCGTTGCCGTCGGTGAGCCAGCGCTCGGGGTAGAAGAACACCATCAGCGTCGCCTGCAGCGTGTTCGTCAGCCACACCAGCCACTTGTAGAAGTGCGCCCGCTCGTCGCTGCCCGGCGGCGGCGCCAGACCCGCCTGCGGATGGCGGTCGACCAGATGCAGGCAGATCGCGGCGCTCTCGTACAGCACCAGGTCGCCGTCGACCAGCACCGGCACGCGGCCGTTCGGGTTGAGCGCCAGGTAGGCCGGCGAGCGGTGCGCCTGCGCCGCGGTGTCGACCGGCCGCAGCACGAAGGGCACGCCGATCTCGGTCAGCAGGATGTGCGGTGCCATCGCCGCGGTGCTGGGCGCATGGTGGAGTTCGATCATGCGGGCCTCTCAGGAGACGGATTCGGTGAAGCGCTCGCTCGTGGCGGCCCGGCGCGTGGCTCGGCTGGCCAGCGTGTTGAGCGCCAGGCCGCCCAGCACCAGCGCGGTCGCGCCCAGCTTCCAGCCGGGCAGGCTCTCGCCGAGCAGCAGCGACGAGGCCGCCATGCCGAACACCGGCACCAGCAGCGCAGCCGGCGCCACGGTCGCGGCCGGGTGGCGCGCCAGAAGCCAGTTCCACGCGCCGTAGCCGAACAGCGTGTTGCCCAGCGCCTGCCACGCCACCGCGGCCCAGGCGCCGGCGCTGGCCTGCGACAGGCTCGTGGCGATGCGCGCCGGGCCCTCGATCAGCAGGCTCAGCAGCGCCAGCGCGGGCGCGGCGAACACGCTGATCCAGACCATGAAGCCCAGCATGTCGACCCGGCCGACCGACCGGGCCACCATGTTGGCGCCGGCCCAGCACAAGGCGGCCGTGAGCACCAGCACCAGGCCCAGCGCGGTGATGCTGTGCTGGTCGATGTGGCCGGCGATCAGCGCCATGCCGGTGACCGCGAGTCCGAGGGCCAGCCCCTGCAGCAGCCGCGGCCGCTCGGCGTCGAGCAGCATCGCAAGCACGATGGTGAAGAACACCTGCGTCTGGATCACCAGCGAGGCCAGACCCGGCGAGATGTCGGCGCGCATCGCATACAGCATCAGCCCGAACAGGCCCAGGCCGTGCAGCGCACCGAAGCCGGCCAGCTTGTGCCAGGGTACGGCCGGTCGCTTGATGAACAGCAGCAGCGGGAACGCCGACAGCGCGAAGCGCAGCGTCGTGAACAGCAGCGGCGGCAGCTCGGCCAGGCCCCACTTGATGACGACGAAGTTGGTGCCCCAGACCGCGACCACGGCCAGGGCGAGCAGCAGGTGCGGAAGGGGCATGGCGGCAGTTTAGGAGCCGCGACCGGCGCCGCGCCGCGGTGGGGACAAGGACCGCCGCGCGGTCTCAGGCGCGACGGTAGGCGGCCACCCGCGCATGCAGGCCGCGGCGGCCGACGCTGCGCACCAGGTCCGCGAGGTCGGCGTCGGCGGTGTCCGCATCGGTCAGCGCGAACAGCTTGCGCAGGCTGGCCGCATCGAGCTTGCGGGTCGATTCCACCAGGGCATCGACCCGTGCTTCCGGCCCTTGGGCCTCCACGAGTTCGGTGAGCAGCCCGCAATGCAGCGCCGCCGCGGCATCCAGCTCCTCGTTGTGCAGCAGGATGGCGCGTGCGCGCTCGGCGCCGGTGATGGTCGCGAGACGCCGCGTGCCGAGCGCGACGCCGAACTGGAAGCCGGGGAACCTGAACCGCGCCGCCGGCGTGCCGATGCGAACGGCACACGAGCAGGCGATGTCGGCGCCGGCGCCGAAGGCTGCGCCGGCCACCCAGGCGATGGTGAGGAAGCGCGCCTGGCGCAGTCGCGCGAGCAGTTCGTTGATGTGCACGAAGCGCAGCAGCAGGTCGCCTTCGGACAACTGCTCGTAGCCGGTGAAATCGAAGCCCGCGCAGAAGTTGCGGCCCTCGCCGCGGATCACCAGCGCCAGGGTCTCCGGGCCGATCGCGTCGAGGCTGGCGTGCAGATGGTCGACCAGGGCCGCCGACAGGGCGTTGGCCTTGTCGGGACGGTTGAGGCGCAGCGTGCGCACGCCCTCGGCGGTGGGCGGCGACAGCAGCGCGAGTTCGCTCATCGCAACCACTCCCGGGCGACGGCCTCGGTGTGCTCGCCCAGACGCGGCGGACGGGCGTCGACCGAGAACTCGTAGCCTGCGATGTGCACCGGAAAGCCGATCGTCGGCGTCTTCAGTCCGTTGGGCAGCTCGAGCTCGGCGACCCAGCCGCGCTCCTTGACGTGCGGGTCGGCCAGGATGTCGGCGAAGTCGTTGATCGGTGCGCAGGGCACACCGCGCCGGTCGAACTCGGCCAGCCAGTCGGCCGCGCTGCGGCGCGCGAAGTGCGGCTGCAGCAGCGCGGCGAGCTCGCGCTGGTTGGCCGCCCGCAGGGTCTGCGTCACGAAGCGCGCGTCGGCCTCAAGCTGCGGCTGACCCACCGCCGCGCACACCTCGCCCCACAGCTTGTCGTTGCCGGCGGCGATCACGAAGGGCTTGTCGCTGCCCTCGAAGGCTGGTACGGCGCATTGCGCGGGTGGGCCGAGCCGAGCCGCTGCGGCGCCCGGCCGGTGCCGAAGTACTCGCTGATCTGCAGCGCCGAGATGCCCAGCATGCAGCCGAGCATCGAGCAGTCGATCTGCGTGCCGACGCCGGTGCGACGCACTTCCATGATGGCTGCGAGGATGGAATAGGCCGCATAGAGTCCGGCGGTGAAGTCGGCCACCGGCACGCCGCACTTCACGGGGATGCTGTCGTTCTCGCCGGTCACGCTCATCAGCCCGCTGATGGCCTGGACCGTCACGTCGAAGGCGCCCTTCTTCGCATAGGGGCCGTCCTGGCCGTAGCCGGTGACCGAGCAGTACACCAGCTGCGGGCGACGCTCGCGCAGCGCTTCGTAGCCCAGACCCAGGCGCTGCATCACGCCCGGGCGGAAGTTCTCCAGCACGATGTCGGCCGCCGCGCAGAGGTCGCGCACGCGTGCCACGTCGGCCGGATCCTTGAGGTTGGCCGCGATGCTGCGCTTGTTGCGGTTGAGCGAGGCGAAGTTGCCGCTGTAGGCCTCGGCGTCGGGCGCGGCGCGCATCAGCGGCGGCCACTGGCGCATGCCGTCGCCGCCGTCGGTGTTCTCGACCTTCACCACGTCGGCGCCAGGTCGGCGAGCAGCATCCCGCAGAACGGCACCGTGACGATCTGGCCGAACTCGAGCACCCTGAGGCCTGCGAGGGGTCGAAAGGAATCAACTGACATATCCGCTCCTACTGAATCAAACATCGTTCGCGGGTCACCGGGCCGTCGGCGGGTGCGACCGGCCCTAGACCGAGAGGTGGCGCTTCTGCGTCTCCTTGTCGTCCATCAGCGCCTTGGCCGAGCCTTCATGGACCACCAGGCCGTTGCTGAGCAGGTAGACGCGGTCGGCCAGCGTCAGACAGGCCTTGACGTTCTGCTCGACGATCACGATCGTCTGGCCTTCCTTCGCCAGCCGGCCCACCACTTCCATCAGCGCGCGCACGATGATCGGTGCCAGCCCCTCGAACGGCTCGTCGAGCATCAGCAGGCGCGGCGACTGGATCAGCGCCCTCGCGATCGACAGCATCTGCTGCTCGCCGCCCGACAGATGCCGGCCGTGCGACTTCTTGCGCTCGCCCAGGCGCGGGAACACCTCGTACATCGCGTCGATGGTCAGCGGCTTGGCGCAGCCCATCGCGGCGAGGACCAGGTTCTCCTCCACCGTCAGGCCGGCGAACACGCGGCGGTCTTCCGGCACCAGCTGGATGCCGGCGCGCGCCCGGCCTTCCGGCGAGGCGTCGCGCAGCCACGACCGGCATATTCGATGACGCCGGACTTCGGCTCCAGCAGCCCCATCACGGTCTTCAGCGTGGTGGTCTTGCCCGAGCCGTTGCGGCCGAGCAGCGCGACCACCTCGCCCTCGGCGACGCGCAGGTTGATGTCGTGCAGCACATGCGATTCGCCGTAGCAGGAGTTGACGTCGCGCAGCGAGAGCAGGTCAGTCTTCATCGCGACCTCCCATGTAGGCGGAGTGGACGATCGGGTTCTCTCGGATCTCCGCCGGCGGCCCGACGGCGAGGTTGCGACCCATGTGCAGCACGGCGATGCGGTCGGCCAGGCCGAACAGCGCGTCCATGTCGTGCTCGACCACCAGCGTGGTGCGCCCGATGCTGGCCGCCTTGATCACGCCCACCACCTGCACGCGCTCTTCGGGACTGAGGCCGGCCAGCGGTTCGTCCAGCAGCAGCACGTCGGGCTGGGTGGCCAGCGCGATGCCGATCTCGAGCCGGCGCTTCTCGCCGTAGGACAGGTCGGACACCGGCCCGCCCAGTCGGTCGGACAGGCCCATCATCGCCAGCAGCCGGTCGGCGTCCTTCATCAGCTCGCCATCGCGCTTGACCGAGGCCATCACGTCGAAGCGGAACGCGCCGCGCTGGCGCGCCAGCAGCGGCACCAGCAGGTTCTCGCGCAGGCTGAGCTCGGGGTAGACCTGCACGATCTGGTAGCTCTTGCTGATGCCCATCGCGCAGGCCTCGCGCACACCCACGCCGGTGATGTTCCTGCCGCGGAAATGCACCTCGCCGCTGGTGGCCGGCATCTCGCCGGTGAGGATGCGGAACAGCGTGCTCTTGCCGGCGCCGTTCGGGCCGATCAGGCCCATGATCTCGCCCTCGCGCACCGACAGGCACACGTCCTCCAGCGCCACCAGGCCGCCGAACTGCTTGCGGATGTGGCGTGCCTCGATCGCCGGCACGCCGTCGTCCGAGGCGGCTGCGCGCGGCGACGCCGTGGCCGTGCCCGCCGCCGCGGCGAG
>NZ_AZSN01000028.1:0-37376 GCF_000576225.1 Methylibium sp. T29-B
CTGCGAGGTCAGCGCCACCACGCGGTAGCGGCCGCCGAGTTGCGCGAGCACGCGCTGCCCGACATCGCCGCAGCCGACGACCAGCAGGCGCGGCTTGCGGAAGCTGGCGGGACGGCTGGGCGGGGGTGTGGGCATGGTGGGGGCGTCGTGGGCCGACGGGAGCGGCGGGCACAATCCTGGCTGGTTCGAATCGTGGTCGAGGATAACGAAATGAATTTCAAGGTGACGTTGCAGCCCAGTGGCCGCCACTTCGAGGTGGCCCGCGACGAAGCGGTGCTGCCGGCCGCCATCCGTGCCGGCGTGGGCCTGCCCTACGGCTGCCGCGACGGCGCCTGCGGCTCATGCAAGAGCCGGCTGCTGGAGGGGCGCGTGATCCACGGGGCCCACCAGCTCAAGGCATTGAGCGTGGCCGAAGAAGAAGCCGGCTGGGTGCTGACCTGCTGCGCCACCCCGCAGACCGACCTGCTGATCGAGGCCCGCACCGTGGCTGGCGCCGGCGAGTTTGCGGTACAGAAGATGCCCTGCCGCGTCGGCTCGCTGAACAAGGCCGCGCCCGACGTGGCGATCCTGAAGCTGCAGTTGCCGGCCAATGTCGTGCTGAAGTACCACGCCGGCCAGTACATCGAATTCATCCTGCGCGACGGCGCGCGCCGCAGCTACTCGATGGCCAACGCGCCGCATCGAGCCGCCGAGGGGCTGGAACTGCACCTGCGCCACATGCCGGGAGGCAAGTTCACCGACCACGTGTTCGGTGCGATGAAGGAGAAAGACATCCTGCGCATGGAAGGGCCGTTTGGCAGCTTCTTCCTGCGCGAGGAATCGTCCCGGCCGATCGTGCTGCTCGCCTCGGGCACAGGTTTCGCGCCCATCAAGGCCATCATCGAGCACATGCAGTCCAAGGGCATTGCGCGCGACACGGTGCTGTACTGGGGCTGCCGCAGTCAGGCCGACCTCTACCTGCACGACTGGGCGCTGCAGGCCGCCGCCGACATGCCGAACCTGCGCTACGTGCCGGTGCTGTCGGAGCCGCGTCCGGAGGATGCCTGGATGGGGCGCACCGGCTTCGTCCACCAGGCGGTGATGGCCGACCTGCCCGACCTGAGCGGCCACGAAGTCTACGCTTGTGGGGCCCCGGTGATGGTCGACGCCGCCCAGCGTGACTTCGTCGCGCGGTGCGGCCTGCCTGCAGAGGCGTTCTACGCCGACTCGTTCACCAGTGAGGCCGACAAGCACTGAGCGCCGCGCGCGGGCCGCGCGGCTCACTCCCCGAGGTAGGCCGCCCTCACCTTCGGGTCGTTGAGCAGTGCGCTCGCCTCGCCGCTCATCGTGACCTCGCCCGACTCCATCACATAGCCACGCGTCGCGAGCTGCAGCGCCCGACTGGCGTTCTGCTCGACCAGCAGCACGGTCGTGCCTTGCTGGTGAATATCGTTGACCACCTCGAAGATCTTGTCGACCATGATCGGCGACAGGCCCATCGAGGGCTCGTCCATCAGCAGCACCTTCGGGCGCGCCATCAGCGCGCGGCCCATCGCCAGCATCTGCTGCTCGCCGCCGCTCATCGTGCCGGCTAATTGGTTGCGGCGCTCGCGCAAGCGGGGAAAGATCCCGAACACCTTCTCGAGGTCGGCGTCGATCTCCTTGTCGGTGCGCGTGAACGCCCCCATCTGCAGGTTCTCGGTGATCGTCATGCGGGTGAAGGTGCCGCGCCCCTCGGGCACCATCACAAGGCCCTGCTTCACCAGGTCCCAGGCACCCTGGCCCTTGATGTTGCGGCCCATGAACTCGATCTCGCCGCTGCCCACCGGCTGCAGGCCGGTGATCGCCTTCAGCGTGGTGGTCTTGCCGGCGCCATTGGCGCCGATCAGGCTCACCAGTTCACCCTGCCTGACCTCGAGCGAAACGCCCTTCACCGCCTGGATGCCGCCATAAGCGACCTTGAGTCCGCTGACCTTGAGCAAAGTGTCTGCCATCGTGTGCTCCTCGCTCAATGGGTCTTGTGACCGGCGCCCAGATAGGCCTCGATCACCTTCTCGTTGCGCTGCACGTCGGCCGGCGCGCCTTCGGCGATCTGCTTGCCGTAATCGAGCACCGTCACGCGATCGCACAGCCCCATCACCAGCTTCACGTCATGCTCGATCAGCAGGATGGTGCGGCCGTCCTTGCGGATGCGGTCGATCAGCTCGCGCAGCACCACCTTCTCCGTCGCGTTCATTCCCGCGGCCGGCTCGTCGAGCGCGATGAGCTTGGGTTCGGTGGCCAGCGCGCGGGCGATCTCCAGCCGACGCTGGTCCCCGTAGCTCAGCGTGCGCGCCTTGAACTCGGCGTACTTGCCGATGCCCACGTAGTCGAGCAGTTCCTGGGCGCGCTTTGCGATGGCCGCTTCTTCGTGCTTGAAGCCCGGCGTGCGCAGCACCGCGCCGATCAGCCCCGACCTGGTGCGGATGTGGCGCCCGACCATCACGTTCTCAAGCGCGGTCATGTCGGCGAACAACCGGATGTTCTGGAAGGTGCGTGCGATGCCGGCCTTGGCGACCTCGTGCACCGCGCTTGGCTTGTAAGCCTTGCCCTCGAGTTCGAACACGCCGGAGTCCGGCGTGTACAGGCCGGTGATGACGTTGAAGAAGGTGGTCTTGCCGGCGCCGTTGGGGCCGATCAGGCCATAGACCTGGCCGCGGTCGATGGTGATGCCCACGTCGCTCAGGGCCTGCAGGCCGCCGAAGCGCTTGGACACGTTGGCTACGCGGAGAACGGTGTTCGTCATGTCGTTCTCCTCACTTCGCGGGGACGGGTTGGACACCGCCGCTCGGCGGCGGCGCCGCCTTGCCGTGCTCCGGCGACGGCCACAGGCCGCGCGGGCGCGCCAGCATGATGGCGATCATCGCCAGCGCGATCAGCAGCTGGCGCAGGATCGCCGAGTCGAGCCGGCCGCCGCTCATCTCCTGCAGCGGCCCGGCCACGTAGCGCAGCACTTCGGGCAGCGCCGCCAGCAGCAGCGCGCCGACGATCACGCCGGGGATGTGGCCGATGCCGCCCAGCACCACCATGGCCACGACCATGATCGACTCCTGCAGCGAGAACGACTCCGGCGAGATGAAGCCCTGGAAGGCCCCGAACATGGAGCCGGCCACGCCGCCGAAGCTGGCGCCCATGCCGAAGGCCAGCAGCTTCATGTTGCGGGTGTTGATGCCCATGGCCTTGGCCGCGATCTCGTCCTCCCGGATCGCCATCCAGGCCCGACCGATGCGCGAGCGCTCCAGCCGGTAGCAGATGATCACGCTCACGATCACCATCGAGAGGAACAGGTAGTAGTACAGCGTGACCGAGGGCAGCGAGATGAAGCCGAGGTCCAGCGTGCGCCCCAGGTCGAGCCCGAAGAACTTGATCGAATCGATCTGCGAGATGCCCTTCGGGCCATTGGTGATGTTGACCGGCGCGTCGAGGTTGTTCAGGAACACGCGAATGATCTCGCCGAAACCGAGCGTGACGATCGCGAGGTAGTCGCCGCGCAGCTTCAGCGTCGGTGCACCGAGGATCACGCCTGCCGTGCCGGCCACCGCCAAGGCGAGCGGAATCACGAACCACAGCGGCGTGTGCATGCCGTAGGGGAACATCGCGCGCACCGCCGCGAAGTGGTCTGCCAGGTGCGGGCTGGCGAGCAGGCCGAACAGGTAGGCGCCGACGGCGTAGAAGGCGATGTAGCCGAGGTCGAGCAGGCCGGCATAGCCGACGACGATGTTCAGCCCCAGCGCCAGCAGCACGTAGAGCAACGCGATGTCGATGATGCGCACCCAGGCGTTGCCGAAATACTGCGCGATCAGCGGCGTCAGCAGCAGCAGCGCACCGGCGACGAGGAAGACGACGAGCTTGTTCTTCATCATGGTCGTCTCCCCGCTCAGGCCCGGTCCGCCACGCGCTCGCCGAGCAGGCCCTGGGGCCTGAGCGTCAGCACGAGGATCAGCACGATGAAGGCGAAGATGTCCTGGTAGTGGCTGCCTAGCACACCCCCGGTGAGTTGGCCGATGTAGCCGGAGCCGATCGACTCGATCAGGCCCAGCAGCACGCCACCGACCATCGCACCCGGCAGGTTTCCGATGCCGCCGAACACCGCCGCCGTGAAGGCCTTCAGGCCGGGCAGGAAACCCATCGTGTGCTGCACCGAGCCATAGTTGGCTGCGTACATCACGCCGGCCAGCGCGGCCAGCGCGGCGCCGATGACGAAGGTGGCCGAGATCACCGTGTCGGGCCGCACGCCCATCAGGCCGGCGACGCGCGGGTTCTCGGCGGTGGCGCGCATCGCGCGGCCGAGCTTGGTCTTGTTGACGAGGAACATCAGGCCGGCCAGCGTGAGCGCGGTGACGACCAGGATCAGGATCTGCGTGGTGTTGATCACCGCACCGAACACGTTGAACGGTTCGCTGGGCAGCAGGATGGGATAGGGCTTGTAGTTGGGCTTCCAGATGATCATCGCCAGCGTCTGCAGCAGCAGGCTCATGCCCATGGCGGTGATCAGAGGCGCCAGGCGCGGCGCGTTGCGCAGCGGCCGGTAGGCGATCTTCTCGATCGCGAAGTTGAGCGCGGAGCACACGATGATGGCCGCCACCAGCGAGATCAGCAGCAGCAGCCAGCCCGGGAGGCCGGCGGCGGCCAGCACCGTGACGACCGTCCAGCTGGTGAGCGCGCCCACCATCAGCACCTCGCCATGGGCGAAGTTGATCAGGTTGATGATGCCGTAGACCATCGTGTAGCCCAGCGCGACGAGAGCGTACATGCTCCCGAGCACCAGGCCGTTGATGATCTGCTGGATGAAGATGTCCATCGTGAGGTCTCCCTGTAGGGCGCTGTGGATCAGCACCGCTGCACCGCCGAGCGGCCGGTAGGCCGCGTTTGCGATGTCTAGCAAAAAGCCCGCCAGCTGCGGGCTTTGTTCATCGTCCTGTCATCGGACGCGGCGGATTGTAGACAGCCAAATCGGGCGCTCCGCTGCGGGAAGTCCCGCTGGCAAAACGCCGCAGATCAGGAGTTCCGGCGCTTTTTTTCGTCGGCAGCGACGTTGAGGGCGCGCAGCTGGGAGAGCTTTTCTCCGATCTTGATCTCCAGCCCGCGCGGCACCGGGACATAGAACTGCTGGTCCACGCCGTCGGGCAGATAGCGTTCTCCCGCTGCGAAACCGCCCTCCTCGTCGTGCGCGTAGCGGTATCCCTTGCCGTGGTCGAGCTGCTTCATCAGTGCGGTCGGCGCATTGCGCAGATGCATTGGCACCGGGCGACTGCCGTCGCTCTTCACGAAGGCGCGCACCGCCTTGTAGGCGGTGTAGACCGCATTGCTCTTGGGCGCCACGGCCAGGTAGACCACGGCCTGGGCCAGCGCCAGCTCGCCTTCGGGAGAACCGAGGCGTTCATAGGTTTCGGCTGCGTCGAGGGTGAGCCGCAGCGCACGCGGGTCGGCCAGGCCGATGTCCTCGCTGGCCATGCGCACCAGGCGGCGCGCGACGTAGCGGGCATCGACGCCGCCGTCGATCATGCGCACGAACCAGTACAGAGACGCGTCGGGGTCGGAGCCGCGAACGCTCTTGTGCAGCGCGGAGATGCTGTCGTAGAACTGGTCGCCGCCCTTGTCGTAGCGGCGCAGCTGCTCGCCGAGCGCCTGCTCGAGAAAAGCCTCATCGATCTCGAGCACGGCACCGGCCATGCGCGCGATGTTCTCGTAGGTGTTGAGCAGGCGACGAGCGTCGCCGTCGGCGTAGGCGATCAGCCGCGTGCGCGCCGCGTCGCTGAGCGGCGATCCATTCAGCAGCGCCCGGCCGCGCTCCAGCAGTTCGGCCAGTTCGCCGTCGTCGAGCGGACGCAGCACATGCACCGTGGCGCGCGACAGCAGCGCCGAATTGACCTCGAACGAGGGGTTCTCGGTGGTGGCGCCGATGAAGGTGAACAGGCCCGACTCGACGTGCGGCAGGAAGGCGTCCTGCTGGGCCTTGTTGAAACGGTGCACCTCGTCGACGAAGACGATGGTGCGCCGGCCCATGCCCTGGGCCACCTGGGCCTGCTCGACCGCGTCGCGGATGTCCTTCACGCCACCGAGCACCGCCGAGATGGCGATGAACTGGGCGTCGAAGGCATGCGCCATCAGGCGCGCCAGCGTGGTCTTGCCGGTCCCCGGCGGTCCCCAGAGGATCATGGAATGCGGCCGGCCCGACGCGAACGCGGCCCGCAACGGCTTGCCCTCGCCGAGCAGCTGCCGCTGACCGATCACCTCGTCGAGCGTGGCCGGCCGCAGGCGCTCGGCGAGCGGCGCGTCGTCGGACGCGACTGCATCGATCGAGGAAAGCAAGGAAGCGGGCGACGCCATGCCGCGATTGTCGCAGCGGGGAGATCTGCGCCCCGGCGTACGCGGCTACTGCGCGATGACGTCGGCGCCGGCCGGCGGCGTGAAGCCGAACCGGTCGGCAGGCAGCTTCGCGTCAGCCTCGAACTGGCTGAACTCGAGCCGAGATCGCTGGCCAAAGGCATCGACGATCTCGACCGCGGCCAGCGTCTTGCCGCGGAACCCGACCTTCAGCGACTGGAAGGACCCTTCCTTCACCCGCGGCAGGGCCTGGGCCCACTGCAGGCCCCCGTCGTCGGGCAGCGCCTTGAGTTCGAAATCCTTCTCCAGGGAGGCACCGGCCAGCAGGGCGGCCGGCGTGGCACCGAGCGCCTGGCCGACGGGCCGCACCGTGACCTGGTTCAGGTCGGGATCGTGCAGCCAGACCTTCTGGCCGTCCGAGACGATCAGCTGCTCGTACGGCTTGGTGTAGGCAAAGCGGAATCGGTTGGGCCGGGAGAACTCGAAGCTGCCGCTCGAAGACTTCTTCTTCGCGCCATCGGGCGAGGTGACCGTCTGCGTGAAGGCCGCGCGCCCTGTCTTCACCTCGGCAACGAATCCCTTGAGCGTGTCGATCGCATCCGCGTGCGCTGCGCCTGCGGCGAGGCACAGCGCCGCCAGCCAGACACGACCCCGCCTCATTCGGCGTTCCGCACCGGCACGAGCAGGTCGCGATTTCCATTGGTGGCCATGCTGGATACGAGTCCGGATTTCTCCATTTGTTCCAGCAGGCGCGCCGCACGGTTGTAGCCGATGCGCAGGTGGCGCTGCACCAGCGAGATCGAGGCCCGCTTGTGCTGCAGCACGATGCCCACGGCCTGGTCGTACATCGGGTCGGCCTCTCCGTCCGACGTGCCGCCGCCCTCGCCGCCCGCACCCGACTCGTCATCGAGCGTGCCGCCCTCGAGGATGCCCTCGATGTAGTTCGGCTGGCCCTGACTGCGCAGGTAGTCGGCCACGCGGTGCACTTCCTCGTCGCTGACGAAGGCGCCGTGCACGCGGATCGGCAGACCGGTGCCCGAGGGCATGTAGAGCATGTCGCCCATGCCGAGCAGCGCCTCGGCGCCCATCTGGTCGAGGATGGTGCGCGAATCGATCTTGCTGCTCACCTGGAAGGCGATGCGGGTCGGGATGTTCGCCTTGATCAGCCCGGTGATCACGTCGACGCTGGGCCGCTGCGTGGCCAGAATCAGGTGGATGCCGGCGGCGCGCGCCTTCTGTGCCAGGCGGGCGATCAGCTCCTCGATCTTCTTGCCGATCACCATCATCAGGTCGGCCAGCTCGTCGATCACGATCACGACGTGCGGCAGGCGCTCCAGCGGCTCGGGCGCCTCCGGCGTGAGGCTGAAGGGGTTGGGCAGCTTCTCTCCCTTGGCCGAGGCCTCGTCGATCTTCTTGTTGTAGCCGGCGAGATTGCGCACGCCGAGCTTGCTCATCAGCTTGTAGCGGCGCTCCATCTCGCCCACGCCCCAGTTCAGCGCGTTGGCAGCCTGCTTCATGTCGGTGACCACCGGGCACAGCAGGTGCGGGATCCTTCGTAGACGCTCATCTCGAGCATCTTCGGATCGATCATGATCAGCCGCACGTCGCGCGCCTCAGCCTTGTAGAGCAGGCTCAGGATCATCGCGTTGATGCCGACCGACTTGCCCGAGCCGGTGGTACCGGCCACCAGCACGTGCGGCATCTTCGCGAGGTCGGCCACGACCGGCCCGCCGACGATGTCCTTGCCCATGCCCATGGTGAGCATCGAACTCGCGTCGTTGTAGGCCTGCGAACCGAGGATCTCGGACAGCCGGATGGTCTGGCGCTTGGCGTTCGGCAGCTCGAGCGCCATGTAGTTCTTGCCGGGGATGGTCTCGACGACGCGGATGCTCACGAGGCTGAGCGAGCGGGCCAGGTCCTTGGCCAGGTTGACGATCTGCGAACCCTTCACGCCGGTGGCCGGCTCGATCTCGTAGCGGGTGATCACCGGGCCCGGCGACGCGGCTACAACGCGCACCTCAACGCCGAAATCCTTGAGCTTCTTCTCGATCAACCGCGAAGTCATCTCGAGCGACTCGGGCGTCATGGTTTCCATGCGGCCGGGCACCGCGTCGAGCAGGTCCACCTGCGGCAGCTTGGTGTCGGCCAGCTCGGTGAACAGCGGCTTTTGCTTCTCCTTGGCGACGCGCTCGCTCCTGGGCAGCTCGATCACAGTGGGCTCGATCAGCAGCGGCGCGTGATCGTCGAGCTGCTCGCGCTCGATCTCGACAACATGCTCGCGCTCGCGCATCGCCTGCTCGCCGAGGCGGATGTCCTCGGCGCGCTCGATGCGCTCCTGGCGCTTCTCGCGCAGCCCTTCCAGCACCGAGCCGAGCTGCTCGGCCACCGCCGACCACGAGAAGCGCAGCGCCAGGGGCAGACCGAGCACGAGCGCGGCGATCCAGAACACGCCGGAGCCGGTAAAGCCGATGGCCTTCATGCTGAGGCCGCCGAGCGCATAGCCCAAGACGCCACCGCCGTGTCCGCCCGGCAGGCGCGATTCCCACTGGTACAGGCGGGTCCACTCCAGGGAGCAGCTGGCCGCCAGCACCAGCACCAGCCCGAGCCAGAACAGCCAGGCCGGCCGTGCTGCCACGACATCGCTGCGCGCAGGCGTGTCCTCGGCCCGCAGCAGCCGGGCGAGTGCGCTGAGCCAGGCGCGCCCGGCGATCAGCAGCGCCCACCAGACCGAATAGCCGAACAAGAAGAAGGCGATGTCGGCAAACCAGGCGCCGAGTACGCCGGCCCGGTTGTGCATCTCGTCGGCCATGCCGGAGGTGGACCAGGCCGGGTCGTTGCCGCTGTGCGTTGCCAGCGCCAGCAGGGCCAGCAGCCACAGCACGCCACCGAAGACGACGGCGAACTGCAGGCGCCAGCGTGGCGCGGAAAATTCGGCGACGCCGTCACGCGGCACGGCGTCCTTGCTCAGGGAACCCAGCGGAAAACTCATGCCGCAGATTGTGGCCGAAGCGACTGCGGGCCCTGTGTCGGACTGTTGGGACGCGACGGCATCCGCGCCCGGCTCTGGCGACGCCCGAACATCAACGGTGCGCCAGGCGCTCCATGATGTGCACCGAGCCGTTCTCCTGCGTCTGGATGAAGCCGCGCTCCTCCAGGTCCTTCATCACGCGGCTGACCATCTCGCGCGAGGCACCCACCACCTTGGCCAGATCCTGCCGCGAGACCTTGTTGCGGATCAGTTTGTACTCGGCGCCTTCTTCCGACATGTCGAGCAGCGCGCGCGCGACGCGACCGTACACATCCAGCAACGCCAGCGACTCGATCTGCCGGTCCGCGGCACGCAAGCGGGCGACGAGGCCGCGCATGATCGCGTAGGACAGGCTGGAGTTCTCCGGCAGGCAGCGCGCGAATTCGGGGCGCCCGAGCACCAGCACGTCGCACTGCACCTCGGCGCGCACGGTGGCCGAGTGCGGTTCGTTGTCGATCAGGCTCATCTCGCCAGATAGTCGCCGGGCTGCAGCACAGCCAGGATGACTTCGCGGCCGCGCGCATCGGCCGTGACCACGCGTGCCCGGCCGGTCAGCAAGATGTACAGCGCGTTCGACTTGGTGCCCTGCTCGACGATCACTTCGCCGCGGCGGTAGCGACGCTTGACCACGCCCTCGGCGATGGACTGCGCCTGCTCGCCGGTGAGCAGCGAGAACAGCGGCACGCGCCGGATCAGGTCGAGGTTGGACAACATGGCCATCGCGGCATCCTTCGGTCTGGTTGGACTATCGAGGCCATTGGCCCCCTTGACGCGGACTGCTCGCAGCTCTACCTACAATTCCGTCCTGCGCTGCAAGCCAGCCCCGGGCCTGTGAAATCTTACCGATGCGAACTCTAACCGACGGTCAGCGCTTACCAACACGGATCGTCGCCGATTTGGCCCCCCAACAACGTCTTCACCTGCCTTCGAGCCCTCCGCCATGACCACTCCCCTGCATGCCCGCGTCCTGATCCTCGGCTCCGGTCCGGCCGGCTACACAGCTGCCGTCTACGCGGCCCGCGCCAACCTGGAGCCGGTTCTGATCACCGGCATGGCCCAGGGCGGGCAACTGATGACCACCACCGAGGTGGACAACTGGCCGGCCGACGTGCACGGCGTGCAGGGCCCGGAGCTGATGCAGCGCTTCCTGGAGCACGCCGAGCGCTTCAAGACGCAGGTCGTGTTCGACCACATCAATGCCGTCGATTTCTCCAAGCGACCCTTCACGCTCACCGGGGACTCGGGCCGCTACACCTGCGATGCGCTGATCCTGGCGACGGGCGCCTCGGCCATGTACTTGGGCCTCCCGTCCGAGGAAGCCTTCATGGGCCGCGGCGTCAGCGGCTGCGCCACGTGCGACGGCTTCTTCTACCGCGACCAGGAGGTCTGCGTGATCGGCGGGGGCAACACGGCCGTCGAAGAGGCGCTCTACCTGTCGAACATCGCCAGCAAGGTCACGCTGGTGCACCGGCGCGACAAGTTCAAGGCCGAAGCCATCCTGGTGGACAAGCTGATGGAGAAGGTCGCGGCCGGAAAGATCGAACTCAAGCTCTTCCATGTGCTCGACGAGGTGCTGGGCGACAGCAGCGGCGTGACCGGCGTGCGCCTGAAGAACACCCAGACCGGCGAGACGCAGGACCTGATGCTCAAGGGCTGCTTCATCGCCATCGGCCACCGGCCGAACACCGAGATCTTCCAGGGCCAGCTGGAGATGAAGGACGGCTACATCATCACCCGTACCGGGCTGAACGGCTTTGCCACGATGACCAGCGTGCCCGGCGTGTTCGCGGCCGGCGACGTGCAGGACCACGTCTACCGGCAGGCCATCACCAGCGCCGGCACCGGCTGCATGGCCGCGCTGGACGCCCAGCGCTTCCTCGAACAGGCTGATCGTCCGCTCGACGGCCTGGGATCGTCGAGACTGGCAGAGTTCTGGCTATAATCGCAATCTTTGCCAAACAGGGCCCGGTGCCTTGGGCCCGCGCTGCGCGGGCCGCAGGCCCGGAAGGGTACGCATCAGGCGGGTTGCCAGTCACCTCACCTGCTCTGCGCACTGTGTTGCATCACATCGAACGGAGAAGCGTCATGGCGCGCGTCTGTCAAGTCACGGGCAAGGGCCCGATGGTGGGGAACAACGTCTCCCACGCCAACAACAAAACCAAGCGTCGCTTCCTGCCGAACCTGCAGTACCGCCGCTTCTGGCTCGAGACCGAGAACCGCTGGGTGCGCCTGCGCGTGACCAACGCGGCACTGCGGCTCATCGACAAGGTCGGCATCGAACAGGTCGTCTCCGACCTGCGTGCCAAGGGCGAACTCTGAACCCCGGGAGCTGATCATGGCAAAAGGTGGACGCGAAAAGATCAAGCTGGAATCGACAGCCGGCACCGGTCACTTCTACACGACCGACAAGAACAAGAAGCTGCATCCCGAGAAGATGGAGCTGATGAAGTTCGACCCAAAGGCGCGCAAGCACGTCGCCTACAAGGAAGTGAAGCTGAAGTAAGGCTTCGCGCGGTCGCGAAACCCGCCTGGCCTCTTGGCTCGGCGGGTTTTTTGTTGTCCGCCCATTCGCAATCCTCCGTGCCGCCCACGAAAAAGGCGCCCGCAGGCGCCTTGTTTCGTTCAGCCCGATCAGCCTCAGGCGTGTGCGGAACGCAGTCGCAGCGCAAACTCCTGCAGCGCGGCGATGCCGCTCTCCTCGGCCTTCTTGCACCACGCCTGAAGATCGGCCACGAGTTGTTCGGCCGACACGTTGGTACGGGTCCACAACTGCCGCAACTCTTCGCGCATCGTGACGAGCTTGTCGAGCACCGGGTGTTCCGCGCGCGCCGTTTCCACTTGCAGGCGCACGGCTTGCGGAATGCGATCGTCATCACGGTGCAGCCAGCGATGCGCCAGATGAAGCTGGTTCCACTTCGGCGAATGCTGCTGGCCTTCGGCCTTCAGGCGCGCCAGTTCAACGCGACAGGCCGCCTTCAATTCACGGCCGTAGCCCGCCATCAACTCATAACGATGGGCGATGATCGCCTCGAGCGTCTGGCTGTCCGCCACCGGCCGGATGGTGCCGAGCGCCAGCTTCGGCGCCGTCTTGCGCACTGAAGCCAGACCGCACTTGACCAGCACCGAGATATAGACCCAGCCGATGTCGAACTCATAGGGCTTGATCGAGAACTTTGCCGAGGTCGGGTAGGTGTGGTGGTTGTTGTGCAACTCCTCGCCGCCGATGATCACGCCCCAGGGCGACACGTTCGTCGAGGCATCGGGCGCCTCGAAGTTGCGGTAGCCCCAGAAGTGCCCGAGGCCGTTGATGATGCCGGCCGCGTTGATCGGGATCCACATCATCTGAACGGCCCAGACGGTCAGACCCGCCGCGCCGAACAGGAACACGTTCACCAGCAGCATGACCCCCACTCCCTGCCAGCTGTATCGGGTGTACAGGTTACGCTCGACCCAATCGTCGGGCGTGCCGTGGCTGAACTTGCTGAGGGTCTCGGCATTCTTGGCCTCGGCGCGATAAAGCTCCGCCCCTTCGAGCAGCACCTTCTTGATGCCACGCGTCTGCGGGCTGTGCGGGTCGTCTTCGGTCTCGCACTTGGCGTGGTGCTTGCGGTGGATCGCCACCCATTCCTTGGTGACCATGCCGGTGCTCAGCCACAGCCAGAGACGGAAGAAATGCGCCACGGCCGGGTGGAGATCCAGCGCGCGATGGGCCTGCGAGCGGTGCAGGTAGATCGTCACTGCGGCGATGGTGACGTGCGTGAACACGAGCGTGCACAGCAGCACCTGCCACCAGGTGGCGTGCAACCACCCGTGGGCCAAGCCGTTGATCGCACCATTCCACATCGTCGAAACCAGTTCCATCGCCATCCTTTGAATTGCCGCCGCATTGTAAATGTCGGCTTGCTGAAAGGCCCGGGGAAACTACGGACTTTCCCGGGGTTGTTTGCCTTGGAGCAAGTTCTGCGGCGACTGTTTCAATGGCATTTTTTTATTTTTTCAGCCAGATTGCTGCAAAAAAACCATCCGTTGCGTGCCGATGAGGCCAAAGACGAAGAAAGCCATCCTGCACCAGCGTCCCTGCATCGCCGACCTTGCAACACTCCAGAACCGGCTGGACATCCAGTGCCTCGAAGCCCGGATGCTCTGCGGAGAATGCCTCCGCGATGGCCTCGTTCTCGCTGGCCAGCAGGCTGCAGGTGGCGTAGACCAGCCGCCCGCCCGGTTTGAGCAGCCGTGCCGCACTGGCCAGGATCGCCGCCTGCTTCACGCGCAGTTCCTCTATCGCCTTGGGCGATTGGCGCCACTTCAGATCGGGGTTGCGGCGCAGGGTACCCAAGCCGGAACAGGGCGCATCGACCAGCACGCGGTCGATCTTGCCCGACAGCCGCTTGATGCGGTCGTCACGCTCGTGAGCGATCTGCACCGGGTAGACATTCGACAGGCCGCTGCGCGCCAGACGCGGTTTCAGTGCGTCGAGCCGATGCCCGGACACGTCGAAGGCATAGAGGCGGCCCGTGTTGCGCATCATCGCGCCGAGTGCCAGCGTCTTGCCCCCGCTCCCGCGCAGAAGTCGACCACCATCTCGCCGCGCCGCGCCTCGGTCAGCAGCGCGAGCAACTGGCTGCCTTCGTCCTGCACCTCCACGTCGCCGCGCTTGAAGAGCTCGAGCTTGTTCAACGCCGGCTTGCCCCGGATTCGCAGTCCCCAGGGCGAATGCGGCGTGGCGTCGGCCTCGATGCCGGCCTCGGCCAGGGCCGCCGCCACATCCTCGCGCTTGGCTTGCAAGGCATTCACGCGCAGATCGAGCGGCGCAGCAGCATTGAGCTGGCCGCCAGTGCCCAGAACTCAGACTCGCCCAGCACGCCCTTGAGCGGCGTCGCCAGCCAGTCCGGCAGGTTGTGGCGCAGTTTCTCGGGCAGGGTGTCGACGTCGATCGCCCGCGCTCGCGCCAACCACTCGCGCTCCGGCGGTGAAGCGTGGGCCTGCAGGATGCCGTCGCCGCCCTGCCAGCCCAGCAGGACCAGACGTCGCTCCATCGACCCCTGCCCGGATTGCGCCAGGTGCTGGAACAACAGGCGCCGGCGCAGCACCGCGTACACGGTCTCGGCCAGCGCATGGCGCTCCCGATGGCCCAGGCTGCGGTGCTCGCGAAAGTAGGCCGATACCACGCCGTCGGCCGGCGCGTCGAGCTTCAGAACGGCTCGCAGCAGTTCACTGGCGAGGTCGAGCAAGGCGGATGGATGCATTGCACCGATTATCCGTTGCGCCCTCGCCGCAGCCGCCCGGCGTGCGCGCGCTACAGACCACTGGCCGTCAACGCTTCGCGTACCGCACCGACCTGGCGCCGCGACACGGCGAGCCACTCGCCGGAGGATCCGACGCGCACGGCCCAGCCTTCGGCGCCCTCCTCCTCGCTGGCGCGACGTTCGAGCGCGCTGACCGCGGCCTTGGCGACGATCGCATTGCGGTGCACACGCAGGAAGCTGTCGCCGAGCCGCTGTTCGATCTCGCTCAGCGCGTCGTCCAGCACGTAGGTGTGCGTCGCGGTGCGCAGGGTCACGTACTTCAGCTCCGCCTTGAGGTACAGCACATCGGCCACCGGCACACGCACCAACCGTCCCCGCTCGCTGACCACGATCACCGGCAGCACCGTCGCCATGGCCCCCGGCGCTGCCGAGCGTCGCGCCACCCGAAAGAGCGCCGCCTGCAACCGCTCGCGCCGCACCGGCTTGGTCAGGTAGTCGGTCGCCTCCAGCTCGAAAGCGCGGAGGGCATGCTCGGCGTGAGCCGTCACGAACACGACCGCAGGCGGACGCGGCAGGGCCTGCAGCCGGGCTGCCAGGGCCGTGCCATCGAGACCGGGCATCTGGATATCGAGCAGCAGCACGTCGGCGTCCTGCCGCGCCAGCCAGTCGAGCGCCGCCTGCGCCTGGCCGAGTTCGCCCGCAACCTCGGCAGCCAGTTCGCCGCCCGCGGACACTTCCCGCACCAGTTGCGCGAGCCGCAGGCGCGCCAGCGGCTCGTCATCGACGATCAGCACACGCAGGGGCGCAGCGGGGGTGTTCATAGCGGCACGGTGATCTGCACGCGGTACACGTCGCCGTCCCGTCCGGCCTGGAAATGCGCCGCCACGTCATGCATCAGCCGCAGGCGCTCGTGCACGTTGCGCAGAGCGATGCCATGCCCCGGCACCGAGGCCTGCTGCGGCACGCTGTTGGCCACGAGGATCTCGACCTGGCCTCGCCGCAACCGCGTCCTCACGCGCAACAGGCCGCCGGCCGCGGCCGGCTCGACGCCGTGCTTCACCGCGTTCTCGACCAGCGGCTGCAGCAGCAATGGCGGTAATCGGGCCGCATCGCCTGCGGGATCGATCTCCCAGCGCACCTGCAGCCGATCACCGAAGCGGATCTGCTCGATCGCCAAATAGCGGCGCGCCAGCTCGACCTCGTCGCGCAGGGTCGCCGCAGCCTGGCTGCCGGTGTCGCTCAGCGCGACCCGAAACAGCTCTGCCAGGTCCTCCAGCACGGCTTCCGCGCGGGACGGATCGACACGGACCAGCGCGATCGCCGTGTTCAGCGTGTTGAACAGGAAGTGCGGCCGGATTCGCGACTGCAACTCGGCCAGCCGGGCCCGCGTCGCGGCTGGCTGCTCCAGCCTCGCTCGCTGCCTCAGCCATTGAAAGAACGCGGCGGCCATCGCGGCCCCGGTGGCGGCCCCGGCCGCCGCGTGCAGGCCATCCACCGCCCGGGGGTTGGACCACTGCATCCAGCTCCAAAGCCACCATGCCGCGGCACTGCATGCGCCACCCCACAGCGTGGCCAGCGTCCATTGCAGCGCCACCGATCGCCGGGCCAACCAGCGCCGCGCCAGGCAGGCAGTCAGCAACCACCACATCAGGGCCGGCATCGCGACGCCGGACGCGATGGCGAACTGCAGGCCCCACTGCGCGATCTCGCTGACGCTGAACGCCGTACCCAGCGCCAGCACGCCGTGCACGAACAGCAGCGCGCGCAACACCACGCCAACATGGCAGACGTCAAAAGCCGAGCGCTCGGGCACGACCGCAGGCCGGCCGGGATCACGGCCGCTGTCAGGCCCCAACGCCCCGAACCCGGTGCTCAACAGGGCGGTGTCGACCGCCGCGGCGATCTCGCCACCGTCGGGTCGGGTGGCAGGATGGGCGGCAGGCATCGGGGGGGTCACGAGGGGCAGGCTCCTACAATCGATTGTCCACAACCTGCACGACCCGCAGCAAGCACCGCCCGGCGGGTCCGGTCATGAGCAACGACAACCAACTCGACAAGAAATCCCAGGCCTGGTCGGCGCTGTTCTCCGAACCGATGAGCGAGCTGGTGAAGCGCTACACCGCCAGCGTCGATTTCGACCAGCGCCTGTGGCGGGCTGACATCGACGGCTCGCTCGCCCACGCCGAGATGCTGGCGGCGCAGGGCATCCTGACGGCTGAAGATCACGCGGCCATCGTCCGCGGCATGGCGCAGGTCGTGGCCGAGATCGAATCGGGAGCGTTCGAGTGGAAGCTCGACCTCGAGGACGTGCACCTCAACATCGAGGCGCGCCTGACCCAGTTGGTCGGCGACGCCGGCAAGCGGCTGCACACCGGGCGCTCGCGCAACGACCAGGTCGCGACCGACGTGCGCCTGTGGCTGCGCGGCGAGATTGACGCAATCGGCGCCTTGCTCTCGGCGCTGCAGCGTGCGCTGGTCGACGTGGCCGAGCCGAATGCCGAAGTCATCCTGCCGGGCTTCACGCACCTGCAGGTGGCCCAGCCGGTGAGCTTCGGGCACCACCTGCTGGCCTATGTGGAGATGTTTGCCCGCGATGCCGAGCGCCTGCTCGACGTGCGCCGGCGCGTCAACCGGCTGCCGCTCGGCGCCGCCGCGCTCGCCGGCACCAGCTACCCGCTCGACCGCGAGCGCGTCGCCCGCACGCTGGGTTTCGACGGCGTGTGCCAGAACTCGCTCGACGCGGTGAGCGACCGCGACTTCGCGATCGAGTTCACCGCTTCCGCCTCGCTGTGCATGGTGCACGTGTCGCGTCTGAGTGAAGAGCTGATCCTGTGGATGAGCCAGAGCTTCGGCTTCATCGACTTGGCCGATCGCTTCTGCACCGGTTCGTCGATCATGCCGCAGAAGAAGAACCCCGACGTGCCCGAACTGGCACGCGGCAAGACCGGCCGCGTCGTTGGTCACCTGATGGCGCTGATCACGCTGATGAAGGGCCAGCCGCTGGCCTACAACAAGGACAACCAGGAAGACAAGGAACCACTGTTCGACACGGTGGACACCTTGAAGGACACGCTGCGCATCTTCGCCGAACTGGTGGGCGGCATCAGCGTCAAGCCCGGGGCGATGGAACGCGCCGCGCTGAAGGGCTATGCGACGGCGACCGACCTGGCCGACTATCTGGTGAAGAAGGGCTTGCCGTTCCGGGATGCCCACGAAGTGGTCGCCCATGCGGTCAAGACCGCGATCGCCCAGGGCCGCGACCTGAGCGAGCTGCCGTTGCCGGCCCTGCAGGCCTTCCATCCGGCGATCACTGACGATGTCCATGCCGCGCTGACGCTGCGCGGCTCGCTCGATGCGCGCCAGGTGCTGGGCGGCACCGCGCCGGCGCAGGTGCGATTCCAGATCGCACGGCATCGCGCACGGCTCGGTAGCTGACCCGGTCCGCATCCAGGCGCCGGCGACGCGCGTACCTCTGCGAATGAACTCGCGACGTACGTTGCTGCGGACCGGCGGCCTGACCGGCCTGGCGCTGGGCCTGACCGCCTGTGCGCCGACGCGTGTACTCAATGCGCTGGCTGACTCGGATACGTACACGCTGAAGGCCGACTTGCCCTACGGCCCGGTCCCACGGCAGCGCCTCGACATCTACACGCCGACCCGCGCGGCGACCCGCGCGGGCCACCCGGTCGCCCTGTTCTTCTACGGCGGCTCCTGGAACAACGGCGAGCGAGCCGATTACCGCTTCGTCGGCGAGGCGCTCGCCTCGCGAGGCGTGCTGACCGTCATCGCCGACTACCGCCTCTATCCGCAGGTGAGCTATCCCGATTTCCTGCGTGACTGCGCTGCGGCGCTGGCGTGGACGCTGGACGAGACGCGTGGACTGGGAGGCGATGCCGACCGGGTCTTCGTGATGGGTCACAGCGCTGGCGCCTACAACGCCGCGATGCTGGCGCTCGACCCGCGCTGGCTGGCCGCCGAGCACTGCACTCCGCGGCAGCTGGCCGGCTGGATCGGCCTGGCCGGGCCCTACGACTTCATCCCGATCGTCAACCCCGACGTGCGCCCGGTGTTCCATCACCCCGAGGTTCCACCCGAGTCTCAGCCGATCCGGTATGCCGATCGCGCCGCGATCCGCAGCTTTCTCGGCGCGGCCGCGAAGGACTCGTTGGTCGACCCGCAGCGCAACACCATTCAGCTCGCACGTCGCCTCGAGTCACACGGCACGAACGTCAGCCTGCATCTCTACGAGCGGGTGAATCACGTGACGCTGGCGGGCGCGCTTGCACGCCCGCTGCGCTTCCTGGCACCGGTGCTTGACGACGTGGAAGCGTTCATCAAGCAGCCGCCAATGGCCTGACGAGGCCCCCCGCCGCCGCGCCTCAGCCGATCAGGTTGGCCAGGCTCAGCAAGGCCAGCAGCAGCATCCACAGCACCACCGAGCGCCATACCAGTCCCACCACGCTGCGAAGGTGGCCGAGTTCCGGTGCGAGCCCAGGCGTCGAGCCACTGCATCCGTGTCCTGCCGGTTGGCGCCGGTGGCGAAGTCCTTGGATTGATCGGTCTGCAGCGGCGGCGGCGCGCTGCCGCCCAGGCGCACACCGACCGCACCGGCTGCCGCCGCCAGGATGGTGCCGTCGTTCCGTGACCGCCACAGCCCGGCATCGCGTCGCCAGCATTCGATCGCGGCCTCGAAATCTCCGACCACCGCGAAGCCGAAGGCCGTGAGGCGCGCCGGCAGGTGGTCGATCCAGGCGAACAACTGCTGCGAGCGCTGCATCAGCCGCTCGTTGATCGGCACTCCCACTGTGCGGCTGCGGAAGGCCCAATAGCGGCTCGAGAACTCGGCCAGGCGGTACAGCACCGCGCCGGCCGGACCCAGACCGAGCGTGGACAGCAGCACGAACCAGAAGAACACGCCGAACACATGGCGATGCGCCGCGACCAGCGAATGCTCGATCACGTGCCTCAGCAGTTCGGTGCGCGGCAGGTCGCTGGCGTCGAGCTGACGCCACTCGGCCAGCAGCCGGCGGGCTTCGATCTCGTCGCCCCGCTCCAGCGCGTCGCGGATGTCGGTGAAGTAGTGGCTGAACTGCCGGAAACCGAGCGTGAGGTAGAGCACCAGCACGTCCCACACCAGCGCCAGCAGGATGCTGAAGTGCGCCAGTGCGAAGTGCACCGCGAACACCAGCAGCGCGGGCAGCACCACCGTAATGATCCAGACAACCCAGGAATGGTGATCGCGCCCGGCATCGAAGTTGCGGCCGGTCCACCGGATCCACACCACCATCGCGTCGTGGATGCCGTTGCTGCGTGGCAGGGGATGAAGTTGCTCGATGACGAGGGCCAGCAAGACCGCGAAGAAACTCATGGGTCGATGATACCGAGGCGCCCGCCTCGCAAGACGCGGACGACGGCGAGCTGCCGCGTCGTCAGGCGGTGAGGAAGCGGTAAAAGTTGCGCAGCATCGCGGCGGTCGCGCCCCAGATGAAATAGCCCGGGGACTCGGGGGTCGGGTACCACGGCATCGAGTAGAACGACCTCTGGCCGCCCGGGCCTTCGAACAGGTGGCGCTGATGGTGCGCGGGGTTCATCAGGAAGGCGAGCGGCACCTCGAACACCTCGGCCACCTCGAAGGGATCGGGCCGGGCCGTGAAGCCGGGCTCGATCAGTGCAACGACCGGCGTGACGACGAAGTTGGTGACCGTGGTGTAGATCGGCAGCGTGCCGATCACCTCGATGTGTCGGCGCGGCAGACCGACCTCTTCCTCGGTCTCGCGCAACGCCGTCGCGATCGCATCGGCGTCCTCCGGCTCGGCGCGGCCGCCGGGAAAGCTGATCTGGCCGGCGTGATCGGTCAGGTGGTCGGTGCGCTGCGTCAGCAGCACCGCCGGACCTCCGTCGCGGACGACGAGCGGCAACAGCACCGAGGCGTTGGCGGGCTCCCGATCGATGAGCCGCCCATCGCCCGGGAACTCGACCTGCCACGCGGGGGGCGCGAGGAAGCGCTGCCGCAGTGCCGCCGGCAGGAAGCGATCGAGCGGCACGGCAGAAAGGTGTGAATCGCGCCCGACCACCGGCACGGCCCTGGGATCGATGATCGGAATGCGTTGCATGGAAGTGCGAGCTTAGGCGTTCGGGAACGAAAAAGCCGCCCGGAGGGCGGCTCTTGGTGAGGCAGTTTTTGACGCGACCGCGAGCGGCTGACCCAAGGGTCAGGCGAGCTTTTCCTTGATGCGTGCCGACTTGCCGCTGCGCTGGCGCAGGTAGTACAGCTTGGCACGGCGCACGTCGCCACGGCGCTTGACTTCGATCGACGCGATCAGCGGGCTGTAGAGCTGGAAAGTCCGCTCGACGCCTTCGCCACTGGAGATCTTGCGCACGATGAACGAGCTGTTCAGGCCGCGGTTGCGCTTGGCGATGACCACGCCTTCGTAGGCCTGCAGGCGCTTTCGCGTGCCTTCGACGACGTTGACGCTGACGATCACCGTGTCGCCCGGCGCGAAGGCCGGAATGGTCTTGTTCAGGCGAGCAATCTCTTCCTGCTCGAGGGTTTGGATCAGGTCCATGGGTTCTCCAAGTGATCGTGCCCGCGCCGCGTTCCCTGGCAAGGGAGCTGTTTTGAATGGCCGGGTAGAGGATCGAAAAGCCTTAGATTATAGGCCAAGTCCCGGCAGCGACTGCAGGTAGCGTTCGTCTGCCTTCGTCAGCCGCCCCTGGGCGCGGGCAGCGGCGATCAGATCGGGGCGGCGCCTGGCCGTCAGTTCCAACTGCCGCTCGCGCCGCCAGCGGGCGATCTCGGCATGATGGCCGGACATCAGCGTCGCCGGCACGCCGTCCGCGGCGGCGTCTCCCAGATGCTCCGGGCGGCTGTAGTGCGGGCAGTCCAGCAGGCCATCGGAAAAGCTGTCCTGCTGATGCGAGGTCTGGTCGTTCAGCACGCCGGGCTGCAGGCGCGCCACGGCATCGACCAGGGCCAGGGCCGGCAGTTCGCCGCCCGACAACACAAAATCGCCGAGGCTCAGTTCCTCGTCGACATGGCGGTCGATGAAGCGCTGATCGATCCCTTCGTAGCGACCGCATACCAGGACCGCGCCTGCCTCGGACGCCAGCGCTTCGACGCGCCTCTGCGTGAGCGGCGCGCCGGCCGGGCTGAACAGCAGGACCGGCGTGCGAGCGGCCCCTGCAGCGGCTTGGTCATCGCGCACCGCGGCCAAGGCGCGCTCCAGCGGCTCGACCAGCATCACCATGCCGGGGCCACCGCCGTAGGGCCGGTCATCGACGCGGCGGTAGGCATTGTCGGCAAAGTCACGGGGCTGCCAGAGCTTCAGGTCGATGGCGCCGCTCTCGAAGGCGCGGCGCGTCACGCCCACGGCCTGGAACGGAGCGAACAGTTCGGGGAACAGCGTCAGGACGTCGAAGCGCATGGCGAGGAGGCGCGCAGTCGACTCAGAAATCGAGACCCCAGTCAACCGTGATGCAACGCTGCTCAAGGCTCACCGCGTTGATGTAGGCCGCGACGAAGGGAATGAGCCGCTCGCGTTCCAGCGACCGGCCCTGGGCATCCGTCTCGACCTGAGTGACGCGCAGCACGCTGTGCGCCCCCGTGTCCAGCAGGTCAGCCACATTGCCCAGAGCCTGCCCTTCGCGATTGACGACAGCCAACCCGATCAGGTCGATCCAGTAATACTCGTCGACGTCGGCAGTGGGAAAGCTCGCGCGCGACACGAACACGCTGCAGCCCCGCAGCCTCGGCGGCGTTGCGGTCTGCGACATCCTGAGCGGTAGCCACGATCACATCACCCTGCTCGCGGGCGTTCGTGATGCGTAGCAGCGTCGGCAGCGGCTTGGCCGCCTTCGGCCCCAGGGGCTTCTCGGGCGGCCGCAGGAACCAGCGGCGCGACGAGAACAGCGCCTGGGGATCGCTGGAGAAGGGCAGCACCTTGATGCCCCCCTTGATCCCCCAGGCATCGACGATGCGCCCGACCTCGATGGCATCCTCGGGCCAGACGACCTCGTCGTCGAGCACGGAGGCGCTCACGGTGCGGCAGGCGTTCGTCGCTGCAGCAGCGGCATCAGGCCGCCGGCGCGACCTTGGCCTTGGCGTCCTTCACCAGACGCGCGACGGTCGGCGACAGCTGGGCGCCGTGGCTGACCCAGTGGTCGATGCGGTCGAACGCGACGCGCAGCGGCTCTTCGCCGCCGGCCGCGACCGGGTTGTAGAAGCCGACGCGCTCCAGGAAGCGGCCGTCGCGACGGTTGCGGGCCGGGGCGGCGACGATGTTGTAGAAGGGGCGCTTCTTGGAGCCGCCACGTGCGAGTCGGATCACGACCATGTTGTTTCCTTGAGTCTGGTTCAGGATCCACGTCACCCGGGACACGCGGGGCCGGCGAATCGGTTCATCGGCAGCTCGCGCTGCCCGTGCTCGGCGTCGTAGATACGCTCCGGGCCATCGTCGCGCATTGCTGCACGGCAGATGGACGAAGCCGCCACCGAAACCGCGCATTATAAACTCGTTCCCGATGAGTGCCACCTACCCTGCCGCTGCGCTCCTGCTGCGGCCCAGCGCCGCCGCCGACCTGCCGGCCCTCACCGCCCTCTATGGCTGGCATGCCCAGCATGGCAGCGGCACCTTCGAGCTGGAGGGCCCGAGCCTCGAGGAGATGGCCCGGCGCCGAGACGACGTGCTCGCCAAGGGCTTGCCCTGGCTGGTGGCCGAACGCCACGGCGACCTGCTCGGCTATGCCTACGCAGCGCCTTTCCGCCCGCGCCTGGCTTACCGGTTCGCACTCGAGGACTCGATCTACCTGGCCCCGCACGCACACCGCCAGGGTGTGGGCCGGGCGCTGCTGGCGGAGCTGATCTCCCGCTGCGAGGCCTGGGGCGCGAGGCAAATGTTCGCCGTGATCGGCGACAGCACCAATGCCGCGTCGATCGGCCTGCACCGCGCGCTCGGCTTCGCCGATGTGGGCACGATGCACGCGGCCGGCTGGAAGTTCGACCGTTGGCTCGACGTGGTCATCATGCAGCGCAGGCTCGGCGACGGCGATGCCACGCCGCCTTCGGATTGCCCCCCGGCAGGAGGCCGTTCATGATCCCGCGCTCCAAGACGCTGGCGACCTGGCTCGCCTTCATCGCCGGCAGCATGGGCCTCCACCGCTTCTACCTGCACGGACTGCGCGATGCCTGGGGCTGGCTGCACGTGCCGCCGACGCTGCTGGGCCTGTACGGCGTGGAGCGCATGCTCGAACTGGGGCAGGACGATCGCCTGGCCTGGGCGCTGATCCCGCTGCTGGGCCTGGCACTGGCCGCGAGCATGCTGGCCGCGATCGTCTACGGCCTGACGCCAGACGAACGCTGGAACGCGCGCCACAACGCCGGTGCGGCTGTCCGCCCGAGCGGCTGGCTGGTGGTGTTCGGTGTGGTCGGGGCCGTGTTCGTCGGCGCCACCGTGCTGATCGCCACCATCGCCTTCAGCGGGCAGCGCTACTTCGAGTCCCAAGTCGAGGCCGGGCGGCAGATCAGCCAGTGAGCTTCCGCCTCAGGCGGCGCTCACGAACACCCCGGCATGCTGCTGGCGCAGCAGGTTCTTCTGCACCTTGCCCATCGCGTTGCGCGGCAGTTCGGCCATGACGAACACCCGCTTGGGCAGCTTGAACGCGGCAATGCGCGACTTGAGTTGCGTCACCAATTGCGCCCCGTCCACCCCGGCGTCCGACCGCGCCACCACGACGGCCACCACCGCCTCCCCGAAATCCGGATGCGGCACGCCGATCACCGCCGACTCCGCGACGCCCGGCAGTTCGTTGAGGTAACCCTCCACCTCGGCCGGATAGACGTTGTAGCCACCGCTGATGATCAGGTCCTTGCTGCGGCCGACGATCGTCAAGTAGCCCCGCTCGTCGAGCCGCCCGACGTCGCCGGTCCTGAACCAGCCGTCCGCGGTGAACTCCTCGGCTGTCTTGTCGGGCATGCGCCAGTAGCCCTTGAACACATTCGGCCCCCGCACCTCAACCCCGCCCATCTCGCCCGCCGGACAGGCCTTGCCGGCATCGTCGACCACGCGCAACGCCACGCCCGGCAGCGGTCGGCCGACGGTTCCGCCGATGCGGTCGCCGTCTTCCGGACGGCAGGGATTGGAGGTGAGCATCGCCGTCTCGCTCATGCCGTAGCGTTCGAGGATCGTCAGGCCGGTGCGCGATTGCCAGTCCCGGAAGGTCTCGATCAACAGCGGCGCCGAGCCGGAGATGCACAGCCGCATCCGGGCGCAGGCGGCGCGTGTCAGCGCGGGGTCCTGCAGCAGCCGCACATAGAGCGTCGGCACGCCCATGAACACGGTGGCACGCGGCAGGCGCTCGATCACCGCGGCGGGATCGAAGCGGTTCAGCCACAGCATCCGGCTGCCGTTCAGCAGGGCGCCGTGGCAGGCGACGAACAGGCCGTGCACGTGGAAGATCGGCAGCGCGTGGACCAGCACGTCGTCGGGCCGCCAGTCCCAGTAGCGCTGCAGCGTGCGCGCGTTGCTCAGCAGGTTACCGTGGCTGAGCATCGCGCCCTTGCTGCGCCCGGTCGTCCCGGAGGTGTACAGGATGGCGGCCACTTCGTCGGTGCCCACCCGCGCCGGCTCGTGCCGGTCGTCCTGCTGCGCGGCACGCTCCAGCAGCGTGCCGCTGCGGTCGTCGTTCAGCGTGAACACATGACCCACACCCCGCCGGAACGCCAGCTTGCTGATCCAGGGGAAGTTGCGGGTGGCGCACACCACCACGTCCGGCTCGGCGTTCTCGATGAAGTAGTCGAGCTCGGCCTGCTGGTAGCCATTGTTGAGCGGCAGGTAGACGAAGCCGGCGCGCAGCGTGGCCAGATAAAGCAGCAGCGCCTCGACCGATTTGTCGGTGTGCACGGCGATGCGGGCGCCGGTCGGCAGTTCCAGCGACACCAGTAGGTTGGCGATCATCGCGGTGGCGCGCTCGATGTCGCGCCAGCGGTAGACCAGCCCCCCGTCGGCCTCGATCGCCACGCCGTCCAGATCGGCCGGGAAGCCGGCGCGCAACGCGACGAACAGGTTGTCGTTCTTCATGAGCGGATTCCGTTCCACATCAAGGTCATCGAGGTGCGCCGTGGCCGCCCGCGTCATACCGGATCGTCCGGAAACACCGGCCGGCGCCGATCCAGGAAGGCCTGCACGCCTTCGAGATGCGTTGCGCTGTCGGCATAGCCGAAGTGTCGCGCGCGCTCGGCGTCTGTCGGCCCGCCGCTCAGCAACTGGCGCAGCGTGCGCTTGTTGGCACGCGCCACCGACGCCGGCAGCGCAGCGATGCGCCGAGCCGTGGCGGCGGCCTCGGCTGCCACGTCGTCCACGACGCGCTGTACCAGGCCGCGCCGCAGCGCCTCGTCGGTGTCCAGCAGGCGGGCCTCCAGCAGCAGTTCGGCCGCGTTCGCCCGGCCCACCGCGCTCAGCACCACCGCAAGTTCGTCGGGCGCCATCGGAAGCCGAGATGGGCGATCGGGATGCCGAAGCGCGCGCCGCGCCGGGCGATGCGCAGGTCGCAACAGGCGGCGATCTCCAGGCCGCCGCCGATGCAGCCCCCCTCGATCTGCGCCACGAGCGGTACGTCCGTCGCGAGCAGCGCGTGCAGTGCCGGCGCGACCAGGCGCTCGTGGTAGTCGCGCAGCGCCTGGGTGGAGAAGCGGTGCGCCGGGAACTCTGCGATGTCGGCTCCGGCCGCGAAGTCGCCGCCCTCGCCACGGACGATCACCGCGTGCAGCGTCGGCTGCAGCGCATCCAGCGTCGCCGCCAGCGTCCCGAGCTCGCGCCACATGGCGACGCCGATCGCGTTGAGCTTGCCCGCGTTCGACAGCGTCAGGACGCCGATGCGGGGATCGGCCGGATCCCGCGCGAAATGCAGGCTGCCGCTCATGCGGGCCAGCGGACCGCGCCGCGCGCGGCCGGGTGCACCGTGACGATGATCGAACGAGGCTTCATGCGGGATCCTGCGGCTGGACGCGCGGCACCGGAAGGCACCGCCGGGCCCGCATCCTAAGCCCCCAGCCCCGAAGCCCGTCCCACAGCAGCTTCACGCCGGTCAGCAGCATGCCGAGCGAGAGCAGGCGGTAGAACAGCGTGGGCTCGACGCGCCGGGCCAGGCGCACCCCGATCCACACGCCGATGGGCGCCAGCGGCATCAGCAGCAGCGAGGTGGTCAGGTTCCGCAGGTCGATCAGGCCGAGCCACGCGTACGGGATCCATTTCGACGCATTGACCGCTGCGAAGAACACCGCCGTCGTGCCGGCGAACACCAGCGGACGCAACTTCAGGGGCATCAGGTAGGCGAGCGCCGGCGGCCCGCCGGCATGCGCGACGAAGCTGGTGTAGCCGGCAGCGATGCCGAGCCCGAAGCCCCACCAGCGCGGCGGCGGTGGGGCTTCGGCGCGCGGCGGGAAGAACTGGCGCTGCGCAAGGAACAGCAGCGTCAGCGCGCCGACGATGCCCGCCACGGTCGACGTCGGCAACAGCCCGAAGCTGAGCGTTCCCAGCGCGGTGCCCAGCAGGCCGGCCGGCAGCATCAGCCGGAGCAGCGAGCGGTCGGCCTCGCGCCACAGTGCGGCCAGGCCGAAGGCATCCATCACGGCGAGCAGGGGCAGCATGATCGCCGCCGCCTGGGGGACCGGCAGCGCGACCGCCATCAGCGGCGTCGCGAGCGCGCCGAAGCCGGCCCCGAAGCCGCTCTTGCTCACGCCCATCAGCAGCACCGCGGGCACGGCCACCGCATAGAAGACGGGATCGGTGATGATGTCGGCCGTCATGAACGGTCCGCCCCGATGCCCGCCCACCCGCTGAACCTTGCGACCGCCCTGCTTGTGGCTGAGTGGGCCGCGATGCTGGCCTTCGCGCTGTCGGGCCTGATGGAGGCGGCGCGCAAGCGGCTCGATGCGGTCGGCGTCGTGGTGGTCGCCGGCCTCACCGCCTTCGGCGGCGGCACGCTGCGCGACGTGCTGCTCGACCGCCGACCGTTCTTCTGGGTGCAGCATGCACAGTACGTCTGGGCCATCGTGGCGCTGGCCGTGATCGCGATGCTGTTCATGCGCGGTCGCCACTTCCAGCCCACCGAGCGCGCGATCGTCTGGCCCGATGCGCTGGGCCTCGGGCTGTTCGCCGCCAGCGGCACGCTGATCGCGCTCGCCACACCGCTGCCGGCGCTGGTGTCGGTGCTGATGGGTGTCGTCACCGCGGTCTTCGGTGGCGTGCTGCGCGACATCGTGTGCAACGAAATCCCGGCGGCCTTCAGCGACCACCGGCCGTACGCCGTGTGCGCCTTCGCCGGCGGCTGGGCTGTGGTGGCGGTGCACAGCCTCGACGGCAGCGAGACTGCCGCGCTGATCGCCGGGACGCTCCTCACGGTGCTGCTGCGCGCACTGGTGCTTTGGCGCAACTGGCAGCTACCAGCCTGGCGCATCGACTGAAGTCCCTCGCACCCCGGCGCCTGCCGCGCCGGCGCGACAATGGCGCAATGTTCACGCCCTCCCAGCACGACGTCCGCCGCTTCTTCTGCGAGGTGCAGCGCAAACACCAGGCCGCCGAGGTGCTTGCACCGATCGAGGCGATGGCCGCCGACTGGATCGGCCAGCACCCCGAATACCACGCCGACCTCGCCGACGCCGACACCGCGGTGGCGGCCCGCTACAGCGTCGAGGACGGCCGCACCAATCCCTTCCTGCACCTGTCGATGCACCTGTCGATCACCGAGCAGGTGGGCGTCGACCAGCCGCGCGGCATCAAGCAGGCCTTCGAGCTGCTCGCGGCCCGCCGCGGCTCGGCCCACGAGGCCCAGCACGAAATGATGGAATGCCTGGGCGAGATGATCTGGGCCTCGCAGCGCAGTGGGTTGCCGCCGGACGGCGAGGCCTACATCGACTGCGTGCGGCGGCGCGCGACGCGCTGAGGTCGGCGGCGCGGGCCGCCGCCTCACTTGACACTGATCCACGACCACTCGAGCCAGTTGTCGGCGCGGTGGACCACCGTCACGTTGCTGCGCGCCGCCCACGGCACGATCTGCCGGTGCAGCGGCAGGTGCAGCACCAGCTCGTTGTGGCGGGCCAGCGCCGCCTTGACCAGTGCCTCGCGCTTCTTCGGATCGGCCTCGCTGCTGGACGCCGCGGCCAGTTCGTCGAGCCTGGCATCCTTGACGCCGCCGAAGTTCCAGCTCCCGACACCGCCCGTATCGCCCGGGATGCGGCTGCGCAGCACCGGCGTCAGCGTGGTCTCGGCATCGGTGATCGAACCGCCCCAGCCCAGCAGGTACAGCGAGGTGTCCAGCTTCTCCAGCTTCGCGAAATAGGTGCTGCGCGGCATCGCGTTGACCTGCACCTTCATCTTCAGCTGCGACCACATGGCCGCCAGCGCGAGGCAGATCTCCTCGTCGTTGATGTAGCGGTTGTTCGGGCAGTCCAGCGTGACCCCGAAGCCCTCGGGGTAGCCTGCGGCCTGCATCAGCTGCCGGGCCGCCGCCAGGTCGAACGGCAGGCGCTTCTCCAGCGCCGCATCGTTGTAGGCGCCCAGCGGAGACGGCGTGATGCCGCCGGTGGGCAAGGCCTGCCCACGCATCAGCTTCGTCTTGATCGTCTCGATGTCGATGGCCTGGTAAAGCGCCTTGCGCACCCGCACGTCCTTGAAGGGGTTGCGGTCGCCGGGCACCCGACCGTACAGCAGCTTGTCGCGCGCCTGGTCCATGCCGATGAACAGGACGCGATTCTCCGGTCCGTCGACGACCTGCACGCCGGCCGTGTTGCGCAGCCGGGCGATGTCCTGCGGCGCCGGGTCGAGCACGAAGTCGAGCTCGCCGGAGATCAGCGCGGCAGAGCGCGTCGCATCGCTCTTCACCGGCGTGTAGACCACCTGCTGCAGGTTGCCCGCGAAGCGGCCCCACCAGGCCGGGTTGCGCTTGTAGACCGTCTTCACGTCCGGCTGGCGCGAGACCAGCATGAACGGGCCGGTGCCGTTGGTGTTCAGCGATGCATGACCTTCCTGCTTGTTCTTGAAGTCCAGCGGCCGGGCGGCACCGTGCTTCTCGCTCCAGGCGCGGCTCATGATCTGCACCGTGCTGAGGTGCTGCAGGAAGATCGGGTTCACCTGCGCCAGCCGGAACTCCACCGTCAGAGCGTCGAGCTTCTTCGGCTCGCCCAACGCGCTGGCGTAGACGCGGATCGCCGACGCGGGATCGCGCGCCCGCAGCACCGAGAACACCACGTCGTCCGCGGTGAACGGGCTGCCGTCGTGGAAGCGGACCTGGGGCCGCAGCTTCAGCCGCCACACGGTCGGCGAGATCTGCTGCCACTCGGTGGCGAGCACCGGCTCGATGGCGAGCTGCCGGTCGCGATTGACCAGCGACTCGTAGACCTGGCCGTTGATCTGATTGGTCAGCGACTCGTTCTGGGAGTGGGGGTCCAGGGTCTGGACATCGCCCTGGCTGGCCCAGCGCAGCGTCTGCGCCGAGCCGGCTGTGGCCAGCGCGGCCAGCAGCAGCAACGTTGCGGCTCGAAGGAAGGTCGGCATGGCAGGTCTCGTGCGCGCGGGCGGCGGAGCGCGCAGTGTAGACAGGCCCTGCAATCCCCTCAGGGTCTGGCGGCCTCCCCAGCCCAGAGCCGGTCGATGTCCTTGAACGGCCACTTGTCCGGCGGCTCGCAGGCAATCACCTTGTCCTGGCACCAGGGTCCGCCGAGATCGATCTCCTCCGGCAGGATGCGCTGGTTGGACTTGGTGCTGAAGAACACCTTGACTTTGGGCGTCAGCAGCGACGCCGGGTTCTGCTGGATCACCACCGCCAGCCGCCCGGTCTGCAGCCTCACCAGCGAACCGACCGGGTAGATGCCGACCGTCTTGACGAAGGCCTGGAAGACCAGCGGGTCGAAGTGCCCTTTCCACTGCGCCATCTGGCGGAGCGACTCGCCGGGGTCCCAGCCGGCCTTGTAGGGGCGGTTCGAGGTGATGGCGTCGTAGACGTCGCACACCGCACCCATCTTGGCGATCAGCGAGATCTTGTCGCCGGCCAGCCGGTGCGGGTAGCCGCTGCCGTCGACCTTCTCGTGGTGGTGCAGGCAGACATCGAGCACGTCCGGGGGCGCATTGCCGGCCTCGAGGAGCAGCGCATGGCCCCGCTCCGGATGGGTGCGGATGATTGCAAACTCCTCGTCGGTCAGGCGTCCCGGCTTGTTCAGCACCGGGCTCGGCATCACCGCCTTGCCCAGGTCGTGCATCAGGCCGGCCAGACCCGCCTCGCGCACCTGCGCCTCGCGCAGGCCCAGCTGGCGGCCCAGCGACACCATCAGGCGCACACGGCCACGGAATGCAGGTAGGTGTAGGTATCGGTGGTCTTGAGGCGCGCCAGGCTCACCAGGGTGCCCGGCTGCTCATCACCGAGCCGGCGATCTCCTCCACCAGGCGCCGCCCCTGCTCGACATCCATCGCGCGACCCAGCCGGGCCTCGGCGAACATCGATTGCACGGCCTCGCGCGAACGACCGATCACCTTGCGAGCCTGCGCCAGCTCCTCGTCCCGTGAGCGCGGCAGTTCGATCAAGGGGCTGGGCGCCGTGGCTGCCGCCTCGAGTTCGCGCTCGATCTCCTCGCGCACGTCGGACTCGCTGATGCCGCCCTCGACATCCATGCCGACCTCGACGTTGATCCACACCTCGCCGATCCCGCTATCGCGGATCTTGGCGATGTCGGCCGGATCGCGCAGCACGAACTTGGAGCGCCAGAACGGGTGCTCCATCCAAGAGCCGCACAGCTCGTGCAGGTACATGCCGGGCCGCAGCTGGTCCACCGTGATTCTCTTCAGCACGCCGCTTCTCCGTCGAACGTGGTCATGCTGCGCTATCGACCGCAGCCGGGCGCACTGAAGCCGGAGCGCCGCATCCGCACACCAAACACGCAGCGGGCGTGAAAAAACCGCCGGACCTGGCGGTCGGGCGGCTCCTTGCCGACGCGGGATGCGGCGGACTACTTGAACTTCGACTGCGGCACCGTCTTCAGATCGGTCGGCAGCGCGGCCATGTAGTTCGACAGGCCCTTGAGCTCGGCGTGGCTGAACGCCTTGACCTGGGCGCCCATGATCGCGTGGCTGCGGCCGACATTGGGGTTGCCCTGGGTCGCGTAGGCCTTCAGGGCGACGTACAGGTAATCGGCGTGCTGGCCCGCCAGCTTCGGGTAGCTGCCGTCGATGGGCTTGCTGAAGTTCGCACCGTGGCAGGCGGCACAGCTGCCCTTGGTCAGCAGTTCAGCGATCGCGGGATCCGGCGCCTTCGCCGGTTCGGCCGGCAGCTCGGCGCGCGCGCCGCCTTCGGCTTCGTAGTACGCGGCGAGGTCGGCCATGTCCTGCTCGCTCAGCGACTCGGAGATGCTGCGCATCGTCGGGTGCTTGCGGTCACCCTTCTTGTAGGCGGTCAGCGCGGCCACGATGTACTTCGCGTTCTGGCCCGCGATCATCGGCACCTTGTAGATCTCCGGGAAGCTCGCCTGGTAGCCGACGATGCCGTGGCAGCCGATGCACATGGCGTTCTTCTTCTGGCCGGCCGCGGCGTCGCCGGCCTTGTCTTGCGCTTGCGTCGTGGCGGCAAAGGTCATCGCAAGCAGCGCGATCATCGCGGGGAACAGTGTCTTCATGGTCCGGCGGTGGGTTGAGTTCAGCGGCGGAGTATACGGGCCCCCTATACTGATTTGGACACCCTCAGCCGACTCTCCCCGCCATGAAATATGCAGGTTCCGACCAGTACGTCGCCACGCCCGACCTGATGCTGGCGGTCAATGCCGCCATCACGCTGCAGCGGCCGTTGCTCATCAAGGGTGAACCCGGAACCGGCAAGACGATGCTGGCCGAAGAGGTGGCCGCGGCTCTGAAATTGCCGTTGCTGCAATGGCACATCAAGAGCACCACCAAGGCGCAGCAAGGCCTGTACGAGTACGACGCGGTGAGCCGCCTGCGTGACAGCCAGCTCGCGGGACCCGACGGTGCCGAGCGCGTGCGCGACATCCGCAACTACATCGTCAAGGGCGTACTGTGGCAGGCCTTCACCGCCGAGCAACCGGTGGCGCTGCTGATCGACGAGATCGACAAGGCCGACATCGAGTTCCCGAACGACCTGCTGCGCGAACTCGACCGCATGGAGTTCCACGTCTACGAGACGCGCGAGATGGTCAAGGCGCGACACCGGCCGCTGGTGTTCATCACCTCCAACAACGAGAAGGAACTGCCCGACGCCTTCCTGCGCCGCTGCTTCTTCCACTACATCAAGTTTCCCGAGGCCGAGACGATGCGCAGGATCGTCGAGGTGCACTTCCCCACGCTGAAGAAGGAGCTGCTCGCCTCGGCGCTGAAGAGCTTCTACGACGTGCGCGGCCTGCCCGGCCTCAAGAAGAAGCCCAGCACCAGCGAACTGCTCGACTGGCTCAAACTACTGGTGGCCGAGGACATTCCGCTCGACGCGCTGCAGAGCCAGGACGACAAGGTCGCCATCCCGCCGCTGCTCGGCGCGCTGCTGAAGAACGAGCAGGACGTGAGCCTGTTCGAGAAGCTGGTGTTCATGCAGCAGCGCAACCGCTGAGCGGGGTACGCATGCAGAACGACACCCGTCGCGACCTGCTCGTCGGCGTGGCCGACGCCCTGGGCTTCGTGCTCGGGGCGCTGGCCGGCTGGGGCCTCGGCCGGCTGCTGGGCTTCGATTTCGTCGGCACGCCCGGCTACGGCGGCGCCCAGATGATCGGGCTGGTATTCATCGTGCTGGGCTGCGGGCTCGGCAAGTGGCTGGCGCGCACGCTGGCGCAAACCTTCACCCGGGATCGTCCATGAGTGCCCTGCCCCTCACCTCGCCGGTCACGCTCGAGGGCCGCCACGCCAGCCTGGTGCCGCTCTCGCATGCGCACGCCGATGCGCTGGCCCGAGCCAGCGCGGAAGGCGAGCTGCATCGGCTCTGGTACACCGCGATCCCGGCTCCCGAGGCCATCGGACCCGAGATCGCGCGCCGACTGGCTCTGCACGCGGCCGGGTCGATGCTGCCCTTCACCGTGCTCGATGCCGACGGCACGCCGGCCGGCATGACCACCTACATGAACATCGACTCGGTGAACCGCCGCGTCGAGATCGGCTCGACCTGGTATGCGCAGCGCGTGCAGCGCACCGGACTCAACACCGAATGCAAGCTGCTGCTGCTGACGCATGCCTTCGAAACGCTGGACTGCATCGCCGTCGAGTTCCGCACCCACCGGCTCAACACCCAGAGCCGGCGCGCGATCGAGCGGCTCGGCGCCCAGCTCGACGGCATGCTTCGCTCCCACCAGCGCGCCGCCAACGGCACACTGCGGGACACCGCCGTGTACAGCATCACTGCGGCGGAATGGCCGACCGTGAAGACGCACCTCGAGTGGCAGTTGCTGCGGCCGCGCTGAAACCCGCGCCCGCCGGCCGATCCCCGAGCCGGCCGTTGACACAGGGTTACCTGCTGTGTCTGCACGAGCCGCAAGGGCTGGGGCTACCATCGATGCTCATCGGCCGGCGCACCCCGCGCTCCGCACTCCCGCGATGCCATGCTGATCGACTTCTTCTATACGCTGCGCAGCGCGAAGCTGCCCGTCTCGATCAAGGAATACCTCACCTTGCTCGAGGGGCTGCAGGCCGGCCTGGCCGAGCGCGACGGCCAACCCTCGGTCGAGCAGTTCTACTTCCTGGCCCGCACGACGCTGGTCAAGGACGAGGCCCACTTCGACAAGTTCGACCGTGCCTTCGCCGCCTATTTCAAGGGCGCGCAGATGCTGGCTGACTTCACGCAGGAGGTGCCGCTCGACTGGTTGCGCCGCACGCTGGAGCTGGAGCTCACCCCTGAGCAGAAGGCCGCGATCGAGAAGATGGGCTGGGACGAGCTGATGGCGACGCTGAAGAAGCGCTTCGAGGAACAGAAGGAGCGCCACGAGGGTGGCAGCAAGTGGATCGGCACCGGCGGCACGTCGCCGTTCGGCCACTCGGGCTACAACCCGCAGGCATCCGCATCGGCGGCGCGGGCAGGAACAGGAGCGCGGTCAAGGTGTGGGACCAGCGCGCCTACCAGGACTACGACGACACCAAGGAGCTCGGCACACGCAACATCAAGGTCGCGCTGCGCCGGCTGCGCCGCTTCGCTCGAGAGGGCAACGAACTCGAACTCGACCTCGACGACACCATCCACCGCACCGCCGCCAATGCCGGCCTGCTCGACATCAAGATGGTGCCAGAGCGCCACAACAGGGTGAAGGTGCTGCTGCTGATGGACGTGGGCGGCACGATGGACGAGCACATCCACCGCGTGGAAGAGCTGTTCAGCGCCACCAAGACCGAGTTCAAGCACCTGGAGTTCTACTACTTCCACAACTGCGTCTACGACTTCATGTGGAAGCACAACCGGCGCCGCTTCAGCGAGAAGCACTCGACCTGGGACGTGATCCGCAAGTACAACCGCGACTACAAGCTGATCTTCGTCGGCGACGCGACGATGAGCCCCTACGAGATCCTGCAACCGGGCGGCAGCGTCGAATACAACAACGAGGAGCCCGGTGCCGAATGGTTGCAGCGCCTGACTCACGCCTTCCCCAAGTACGCCTGGATCAATCCGGAACCGCAGGGCGTCTGGGGCTACCGTCAGAGCATCTCGATCGTCCAGCAGCTGATGCAGCAGCGCATGTTCCCGCTGACGCTGCAGGGGCTCGAAGGTGCGATGCGCCTGCTGAGCAAGTGACCGGACCGCGGCCGTTGACCGCCACGCTGCGACACGCCATCGCGACGGTGCTGATCGCCGTGGCCTGGAGCGCCACCCTGCTGTCCGTGCAGGTGGCATGGGCACAGGCCGAAGAGGACGACACGGCGGCCCGCGACGAAGCGCGTGCCGACCAGGCCAGCGAAGGCGCCGCCGACGCCACCGAGGCAGCCGCCCGTGCCCCGTTGCTGGACAGCGGCGTCACCACGCTGACGACCGGCAGGCATGCTGCCTACCACCTCGAGGTGCGGGCGCCGAACCCGCTGCGCGACCTGCTGGTGCGCCACCTCGACCTGGCGCGGTTTCGCGAGCAGCGCGACATCTCGGTGGTCGAGATCGGCCGACTGATCGCTGCGGCCCCGGATCAGGCTCGCAGCCTGCTGGAACCGGAGGGTTACTTCAATGCACGCATCGACGTGACGCGCGACGATGCACCGGCCGGCGGCCCGCCGACCGTGCGGGTGCGCGTCGATCCCGGTCCGCAGGTGCGGGTGGGCCGGGTGCAGATCGAGGTCCAGGGGCCCTATGCCGACGCGATGAATGCTGGCAACGCCGCCCTGCGCACCCGCTGGCAGCGGCTGAGCGCCCGCTGGTCGCTGAAGGAAGGGGCACCGTTCAGCCAGGCGGCCTGGACCGGCGCCAAGAACGCGCTGCTGGCCAGCCTGCGCACGCGTGGCTACGCGACGGCCGGCTTTTCGGGCACCAGCGCCGAGGTGGACGCCACCAGCAACACGGTCCGCCTGTTCCTGGTGGTCGATAGCGGGCCGCTCTACCGCATCGGCGAGATCCGCGTCGAAGGGCTGGAGCGCACGCCGCAGGATGCCGCGCTGAACGTACTGCCGTTCCAGATCGGCTCCGAGTACACCGAGAAGAAGCTGCTCGACTACCAGGAGGCCCTGCAGAAGACCGGTCTCTACGAGGGGGTGGCGGTCGAGCTCGACCAGAGCCCGGAGGGCGCCGACCACGCGATCGTCTATGCGAAGCTGCGCGAGAACAAGATGCAGAACGCCACGTTCAGCATCGGCTTCTCGAGCAACACCGGCCCGCGGGTCGGCGTGGAGCACACGCACCGCCGCGTGTTCGGCTATGACCTCGTGGCCACCACCAAACT
Organism: Methylibium sp. T29-B; assembly: GCF_000576225.1. NCBI lineage: Bacteria > Pseudomonadati > Pseudomonadota > Betaproteobacteria > Burkholderiales > Sphaerotilaceae > Methylibium > Methylibium sp. T29-B. Next base: position 36,503 of record NZ_AZSN01000028.1, read on the forward strand.
CAAGGTGGGGCGAGACGAACGCGAGGCCTCGTTCGACCTGCTCACCTACCCGCAGCCCGAGGGTTACCGCAACCTGCTGGGCTGAAGGCCGACTACCTGGACGCCGGCGGCGCGGTGACGCAGACCCAGCGAGCGCGCGTCGGCCGCACGCGCGACACCGAGCGCATCGACCGCCTCTACTACCTCGAGTTCAACCGCACCACGGTCGAGACGGCGACCACCCGGACCACCGACCGCGCGCTGCTCGCCAACTACGAATGGGTGCACCGCGACGTCAACAACCTCGTGTTCCCCACGCGCGGCCTGATCCTGAACGCGCAGAGCGGCGCCGGCGTGGCCTACGACGGCGATGGCGATCGCGGGCCGTTCGGGCGCCTCTACCTGCAGGCGGTCTGGTACCGCCCGCTGATCGGCGGCTGGCTCGGGCAGCTGCGCGGCGAGGTCGGGCAGGTGCTGCGCCGTGACACGCTGGGCATCCCGGATTCCCTGCTGTTTCGCGCCGGCGGTGACGACTCGGTACGCGGCTATGGCTACCGCACGCTCGGCCCGGTGCGCGATGGCGCGGTGGTCGGCGGCCCGGTGCTGGCCACCGGCAGCATCGAACTGGCCCACCGGCTGTCGGACAGCTCGCCGCAATGGCGAAACTGGTACGGCGCCGTGTTCGTCGACGCCGGCAACGCGGCTCTGACCTGGGGTGAGTACGACGCGGCCGTCGGCTACGGCGTCGGCGTGCGCTGGCGCAGCCCGATCGGCCCGCTGCGCATCGACCTGGCCTATGGCCAGCAGGTCGAGGCCGTGCGGCTGCACATCAGCGTGGGGGTCACGTTCTGATGGCCGACACGCCGGCCCCGCGCGGCGCGGGCTCGCCGCCTGC
>NZ_AZSN01000029.1:0-36674 GCF_000576225.1 Methylibium sp. T29-B
GCCCAGCCGGCCAGCGGCGGCGCCGGCGCCGCCGGCGGCCAGCAGGCGCAGGAACTCGCGCCGCTGCTCGTAGGCCGCACGCGGCGTGATCTCGCTGGCCACGGGATGGAGGTAGCCCGCGCGGGCCTGTCGGGGAATCAGCATGGTCGGTCGCCTGGTGAGGAACGCGGAGGTTCGAAGGCCGGCGCGGGGCGGGAGTTCCGTCACGGGCCGCACATCCTTGCACAACAGTCGCGGCGCGACGGGCAACCTTACAGCCCGGGCACGCGTCCCGGGCGACCCGTCAGAGCGCCGAGAAGTCGGTGGAGAGGATGCCGTCGTCGTCCTCGTCGCCGTACAGGCGCAGCGCCTGGGCCGGCTTGCGATCGCGGAAGCTCTTGCGTGCGTACAGCTTCTCCTGCGCCTGCACCGGCAGGTCGGTGATGCGCAGGACCTGGCGGGCGATCAGCACGTCGATCAGGTCTTCGAGCACGCGCACGACGTCGGCGTCGAGCTTCGCGAACTCGCTCTGCGGCGTGCTGCCGGCGCCGACGAAGGCCTGCACCTCCGGGTGGTCAGGCGGCAGAAACTCCGCGCCCGCTTCCGGGTGGCGGTGCAGGCTCAGGACGCGGCCGTCGGCGTGGCGCAAGGCATAGGGCATGACGCTGCCGACTTTAATCGGCGCAGCGTCCTGCCGCTTACAACTGCCCGTAGGAGTGCAGGCCCGACAGGAACATGTTCACGCCGAGGAAGGCAAAGGTGGTGACCACCAGGCCGACCAGCGCCCACCAGGCAGCCACCGTGCCGCGCAGCCCCTTCATCAGTCGCATGTGCAGCCAGGCCGCGTAGTTGAGCCAGACGATCAGCGCCCAGGTCTCCTTCGGGTCCCAGCTCCAGTAGCCGCCCCAGGCCTCGGCGGCCCACAGCGCGCCGAGCACGGTCGCGATCGTGAAGAAAGCGAAGCCGACCGCGATGGCGCGGTACATCACGTCGTCGAGCAGTTCCAGCGCCGGCAGCTTGGCGACGATCGGCCGGCGCAGCGCCAGCGTCAGCGCGAAGAAGGCGCCGACGCCGCCGATCAGGCGCATCGCCGAGCCGAGCGAACCCACCGTTTCGGCCTGCAGCGGCGCGAACGCCGCAAAGGCCCCCAGCACCGCCAGCAAGCCCACCGGCAGGACGATGAAAGCGGTCACCAGGGCCCGCGTCGCGGCCGTCTTCAGCAGGTAGGCCCAGGCGACCATCGCGGCCAGCGCGAAGGTGCCGTAGCCGACGAAGTTGGCCGGCACATGCACCTTCATCCACCAGCTCTGCAGCGCCGGCACCAGCGGCTGGATCTCCTGCGCCTCGCGCGCCACCGTGTACCAGAGCAGGAAGCCGACCGACGCACTGACGATCAGCATCACGAAGGCACCGAGCGAGCGCACGCTGCCTCGCCACTGCCGGCATTGGCGGCCCGGCCGCTGGCCGTGCTGGCGGCGCGCTGCAGGTAGTTGGCCTCGAAGTACAGGTGGAACAGCGCCGTCATCCAGGCGAACAGCACGAACACCTCGTAGAGGTTGCTGACCGGGATGTGGCCGATGTCGGCGCCGATCTGGTGGCTCTCGTACCAGCGCACCATGGTGCCGGTGAGCGCCATGAACACCGCGCCCCAGGCCAGCAGCGAGCCGATCTTCTCGGCCGTGGCCTGGCTGTCGCGCTGCTTGAAGAAACCGATCCAGTAGAACAGCGTGCTCATGAAGAACAGCGTGCACATCCACAGGATCGCCGTCTGGCTCGCGAACAGGTACTTCAGCAGGAACAGCTGCTGCCCGGCCTCGAGGTCGGCACCGAAGCCGTCGGTGGTGCGGCTGTAGAGGCCGATCGCGAGGAAGCTGGCCAGCGCGACGGCGATCGCCAGGCCCCGCAGCGGGCCCCAGAACCAGCCCAGGCCGATGACCAGCGGTGTCGCGCCGGCGAGGATGCCGAGTTCGTAGCCGTCCATGTGGCTGCCATAGCGCTGGAAGGCATAGCCGGCACCGGCCACGACCAGCAGCGCGAAGATCCAGTCGAAGGCGCTGCGCCGGGCGAAGTAGCCGCCGCGACCGATCGTCAGCATGGCGGGGGGCGTGGTGGTGTTCATGCGCTTTCCTTCGCTAGGAGGCTGTCGCGTATCTGCTCGAACTCACGGTCGGTGTCGAGCGTCTGCCGGGTCGACGACAGCGCGGCGGTCAGGCGCGTGCCGCCGCCGTCCGGTGCGTCCTCGAGCCACACCCACAGGCGGCGTTCGCGCACATAGAGCATCGCGAACACGCCGATGATCAGGAACAGGCAGCCGAGGTAGACCAGCGTCTTGCCCGGCGTGCGCGTGACCTGGAACACGCTGGCCTGCACCTGGGTGTAGTCGTCCAGGGCCAGCAACACCGGCGCCGGGTAGAAGAAGGCATCCGAGAGCGACAGCACGGCCTGTGTCATGAAGGCCTGGGTGGCCTCGTCGGGCACGAGGGGCTTGAGGCCGGCGCGCTCGCGCGTCAGGTTCAGCAACTCGAACAGCGTGCCGTTGAGGATGCGCAGCAGCACGTCCGAGGTGCGCTCGCGGTCGGCTTCCGGCACGCTGGCCTCCAGGAAGCCCGACAGCGCCTGCAGCCCGCCGACGGCCGGTTCGCCCGCGCGCACCGGCTCGATGCCGGCGTAGAGGTCCAGCGCGCGCCGCGCCGATACTGTCAGTTGCTCCGCCAGTTCGGGCTTGTCGGCCGGCGTGGCGCGGGCCACGTAGCGCTGCACCGCGGCCTCGCGCAACGCCCGCTCGTTGAGGCCGCCGCGCAGCCGCATCCAGCCGGCCAGGCCGTCGGCATCGTCGGCCGGAATGCGCAGGTAGCGGAATGGCTCGTTAGGCGTCTCACGCACCCCAGCGAGGAAGACGCGCTGGCCATCGAGCGTGAGCGGCAGCGTGTAGTTGTTGTACTCGCGGGCCTGGCCGGCCGCGTCGCGCAGCTTGTAGCTGATCGACGGCCCGACGTTCTGCAGCGTCTTCTCGGTGCGCGTCTTCGCGCCGGAACCGAGGTGGCTCTCGAGCCGGTTGACGAGATCGACCTTGCGTACGTCGGTGCCGCCGCTCGCATCGACCGCCGCGAGGTTCTCGACGTTGATGACGCGCAGGCCGGTGAACTCGAGACCGAGCGTCTGGCCGTCGCGCTCGCTCTGGATCTTGGTCTCGGTGCCGACCTCGCCGTCCATCTGGAACGGCGTCCCGCCGCCCAGCGGCCAGCCCCGGAGCTTGAGCTTGGAGCCGCCGTCCTCGAAGCTCGACAGGTAGATCATCACGCCGCGGTGCTGCACCGGCTCGTTGACCTTCACGGTCGCGGTGCGGGTGGCGCCGGTGTCGCGGTCGTGCAGCACGATGTCGCTGGCGAATCGCTTGGGCATGCCGGTCGGGTAGAAGTCGACCAGGAACTTCTTCAGCTCGATGTCGAACGGCAGCGGCTGCAGCACCACGCCGTCCTTCAGCTGGATCACCGCGGTGCCGCCACGCTTGCCTTCGCCGACCAGGATGTTGCCGCGGTAGGTCGGGTTGCCCTCGGAGAGCACATGTTCGGCCGGCACGTTGCGCAGCAGGCCGGCCCCGGGCCAGGCGGACTTGTCGAACAGCGCCATCTGCGCACGCACCACCAGGTCACCGTCGAACAGGCCGCCGATGCAGATCAGCACGATCGCCGAGTGCGCGGCCAGATAGCCGAGTTTGTTGGCAGCGCCCTTTCGGGCCGCCACCATCACGCCGCCCTCGCGTTCCTGCAGCTTGGCCTTCCAGCCGCCAGCGACCAGCAACGCCGACACGCGGTCCAGCACCTCGGCGCGTGGCGCGGCGAGTGTGCCCTCGGCGCGGTGATGGAAGGACTTGAGGCTGCTCGCGCGGATCTGCTCCTTGTAGGCCTTGAGATCGACCAGGATCTTCGGCGCGTTGCGCGCGATGCACAGGCTGGTCGACGCGACCAGGAAGGCCAGGATCAGCAGGAACCACCAGGCGCTGTAGACCGCATAGAGGTCGAGTGCGTCGAACACCTGCGCCCAGAACGGCCCGAACTGGTTCACGTAGTTGTTCATCGACTCGTGCTGCCGCAGCACGGTACCGATGACCGAGGCGATGCAGATCACGGTCAGCAGCGTGATCGAAAACCGCATCGACGACAGCACCTCGACCGCTGCGCGCAACGTGCGCGAGCGAGTCGGCAGTTCGAGGCCGGTGGTACTGACGGTCATGGGAAAGGGACGATTCGACGAAGGGCGAACAGGCAGAGGCGGCAACAGCCCGAAAGTTCAACCGGCGCGCCGCACAAATACGAAGGCCGGCGTCGAGCCGGCCTTCGGGAAAGCGCGCCGGCGCGTCCGGGTCAGCGCAGCCCGGCGATGTAGTCGGCGACGGCCTTGAGCTCCTTGTCGCTGAGCTTGGCCGCGATGACGCTCATCTGGGCGTTGTTGTTGCGTGCGCCGCCGCGGAAGGCCACCAGTTGCGCCTCGGTGTAGTCGGCGTGCTGGCCGCCGACGCGCGGGTACTGGGCCGGGATGCCCGCACCGGTCGGGCTGTGGCAGCCGGCACAGGCCGGCACCTGCTTGTCGGCGATGCCGCCGCGGTAGATCTGCTGGCCCAGCGTGACGGTGTCCTTGCTCTTGGCAAAGCCAGGCTTGGCCTGCTTGCTCGCGTAGAAGGCCGCCACGTTGCGCATGTCGTCCTCGCTCAGGGTCGAGGCGAAGCCCTTCATGATCGCGTTGTTGCGCTTGCCCGACTTGAACTCGGCCAGCTGCTTGGCGAGGTACTCGGGATGCTGGCCCGCCAGGATGGGGTTGGCGGGGCTGCCGCGCGAGCCGTCGGCGGTGTGGCAGGCGGCGCACACCGCAGTGGAGATCGCCTCGCCCTTTTTGAGGTCGGGCTTGGCAGGCGCCTTGGCCTCCTCCGCCAGAACCGGGGTCACGAGGGCGGCGGCCAACAGGAACGACAGGAGAGACTTCATGGGCGAGCAATGGAGGAGTGGGTGGCGAACGGGTCAGCCCCGTCGGCTAACCAGCGATTTTACAATGCCGCATGAACTCGCCCACTCCGGCGGTCCCGGACCCCGCCAAAGTGGCGCTGGCCTGGACCCACACCGCCCGCTTTCTCACCACCGCCGCGCGGATGGAACACCTGCCGGTCAACGAGCTGCCGGAGATTGCCTTCGTGGGCCGCTCGAACGCCGGCAAGTCCACCGCGATCAACCTGCTGACGCAGCAGAAGCGCCTGGCCTTCGCCTCGAAGACACCCGGCCGCACCCAGCACATCAACCTGTTCTCGCTCGGCCCGAAGGACGCGCCCGACGCGCTGTTCGCCGACCTGCCCGGCTACGGCTACGCGGCCGTCGCGCGCGGAGCAAAGCTGCGCTGGCAGCAGGTGATGGCGGAGTATCTGGAAACGCGGCGCAGCCTGTCGGGCGTGGTGCTGATGGTCGATTCCCGGCTGGGCTTCACCGAACTCGATCAACAGCTGCTGGCCTTCGTGGCGCCGCGCGTCGGCACCGGAGAGATCAAGCTGCTGGTGCTGCTGACCAAGGCCGACAAGCTCAACCGCCGCGAGGCCGATGCCGCGCTCGCTGCCGCGCAGGGGGTGCTTGGACAGTTGGCGACCGACGACGCCGACCTGAGCCTCGCGCTGTTCTCGGCACTGAGCCGGCGCGGTGTCGGTGATGCCGCCCAGGTGCTGCACACCTGGGCGCACGGCGAGCCGGCGCCGGGATCGACGCCGGCTGGCTGAACCGGCCGCCGCCGCTCAGGGGCGGCCGAGCAGCAGGTAGACCGCGGTGTCGCCGCGCGGCGCGTAGGCCACGCCGACATAGAGCGGGCCCAGCCCGGTATCCGCACCGAGGAAAACGCTCGTGCCGGTGCGCAGGTCGCCGAGGCTCATCTGGCGGCGTTCGGCCCAGGCATTGCCAGCTCCAACGACAAGCCGGCGAAGAAGCCACGGGTCAGTGCAGGCGGGGTCAGCCGGTAGTAGTAGCTGGCGCGACCGAACAGCAGGTAGTTGCCCTCGACCTGGCCCGGTTCGTAGCCCGAAAGATTCTGGAAGCCGCCGAGCGCATACAGGCCGCGCCCCAGCGGCGCCGAGCGGCCGGCGAACAGCGTGCTGCCGTAGAAGTTCAGCGTGTGCTTGGCGGCCCAGGTGGTGGCGACATTCACGTTGGCCTCGACGCGGCTGAAGTCGCGCTCGGCTTCGCCGGCATCGCTGCCGCTGCGTACACGCCCTCCGGCCAGCTCGCCGACCAGCCGGTAGCCCTCCTGCGCGAAGAAGGCGTAGTCGAGCTGGTCGACGATGGCCCGCAGACGCAGGCCGATCTCGCGCCGCTCGGTGCCGCCGCCGGGCGCGGCGAAGTCGCGACTGACGATCAGCGTCTTGTCATCCCAGCGCTGCAGATAGGGTCCGAGTCGCAGCTCGCCGAACTCGCCCCAGGGCTGGCCGAGGTCGACGCCGAGGCGCAGGCTGCTGCGGCGGAAGCGACCGCTCTCGGGCCCTTCGGCACCAGCGTAGGTGACGACCTCGCGGCGGTCGGCGCTGGCTGTCGGGGCGAGGAACCAATCGTGGCCCAGCGAGGTGTTCCAGCCCAGCGGGCGGTACCACTCGGTGGACCAGCCCGGCCGCGAGCCGATCTCGACCACGTTGCGCCACTCGCTGCCGACCTCGTCGAGCCAGCGCCAGACGTGGGCGATCTTGACGTTGAAGCTGCTGCGCCCGCTGAAGTCGGTGGACAGGCCGAGCCCGAAGCGGAAGTAGTTCGGCCCCCAGGACTTCTCCTCGAGGTTGAACACCACGCCGTCGTCGCCGCTGCCGGTGCGCAGCAACTGATAGTCGACGCGGGTGTAGTCGCCGCTGGCCGCGAGGCGGCGCGCGTCCCGCTCGGCGGCATCGGCGGCGAAGGGCTTGCCGGGACGGGTCTCCAGCTGCTCGGCGAAGCGTTCCGGCCGCGTGACCTCGCTGCCGTCGAACTTCACGAACTCCAATACGGGCTGAGGAAGACCGGGCCGCGCCCGCGCCTGCGCCCAGCTCTGGTAGCTGGCCTGATCGACGCCATAGGCCTCGAGCTGCAGCACCATCTGGGCCGTCTGCAGCTCGCCCAGCTCGATGAGCTCCATGGCCTTCGCGAAGTCGGCCGAGCTCAGCAGGCCGAGCTGCGGCGCGATCAGCAGATCGCGCGGGCCCAGCGTCGCCAGGCTGCGCTGCACGTTCTGCTCGGTCAGGATGTTGATCATCTGCGTGGTCACGCCGATCAGCGAGCCCAGCGTGTCGCGCGCACCCAGCGGCGTGCCGATGTTGACGGCGATCACGACATCGGCGCCCATCGCACGCGCCACATCGACCGGCAGGTTGTTCACCAGCCCGCCGTCACCGAGGATGCGCCCCTCGATCTCGGTCGGTGCGAACACGCCGGGCACGCTCATGCTCGATCGCATCGCAAGCGCCAGATCGCCCTCCTTCAGCACCAGCGGCTGACCGTTCTCCATGTCGGTGGCGACGGCACGAAAGGGCGTGGGCAGGCGGTCGAAATCGCGCACCGCACGCACCGGCAGCGTGTACCGGCGCAGCAGCGACTCCAGCCCGCGGCTCGACAGCGTGCCGATCGGCACGCGCAGCTCGCCGTCGCGCAGGCCGATCTCGAGCGCCGAGGCGATCTCGAAGTCCGTCTCCTTGCGCCGCTGCGACAGCTCGCGGCGCGCGACGCGGGTCGCGAACAGCTGGTCCCAGTCGACCTTGAGCAGCTCGCGCTCCAGCGACTCGGCGCTCATGCCGCTCGCATACAAGCCGCCGATGATCGCGCCCATCGAGGTGCCTGCGATCACATCGATCGGGATGCGCTCGCGCTCCAGCACCTTCAGCACGCCGACGTGCGCGAGACCGCGCGCTCCCCCACCCGACAGCACGAGGCCGATGCGCGGCCGCCCCGCGGGTTGCAAGGATCGAGGCTCGGTCACGGGTGCCGCGGCACGGGCCGCGGCCGGGGCGGAGGCGGCAGACGCGGCGGCCGGCAGTGGCGACGGTGACATGCCGCCCGCCTCGGCCATTGCCGCCGCTGCGACGATCGCAACGATCAAGCCTCCCCGGAGCGACGACAGGACGCGGATGCGGTACATGCCGGGATTGTGCGGGGCTCTCGCACGATCCCCGCGACGGTGGCGCGATGACGCCGCGCCTCAGCCCAACGTGGTGTCGCGGCCGCGCGGCGGCGCCATCAGGGCGTCGACGGCGCGCTCGATGAGGTTGCGCTGCTCCAGTGGCCCGGCCAGGCCGCCGTCGGCCAGGCGCTCGAGCGCACGCCGCGTGAGGCCGTGCGTGAGTCCGAGTTCGGCGTCGCTGAACAGCCAGTGCTCGCGCGACTCGTCGACCCACAACACGCGCGCCACGGTCCAGTCGCCGCGGGCGACCAACCGGCACCAGGTACCGACCGCCAGGTGCTGCAGCCAGCCGCGCGCGCCCGCCACCGGCGCCTCGGGCATCAGCGCCGCCGGCACGGTGTCGAGCGTCGCGATGTCGAACATCGAGTCGCCGGCCGGCGTGCGCGGCGCTGGCTCGTCCGGCAGTTCTTCCTCGCGCATCCGGCGCACGATTTCCTCTGGCGTGAGGGACACCGCCGCACTCCCGATCGGCCGCAACAGGTCGGTGTGGCATGCCATCAGGGTGGCCAGCACGGCATCGCGTTGCGAGGGAGGTGTGGCGATGCGCGCCATGCCCTGCTGCAGTCGCTGCACCAGGCCCGGCACCGCGGCCACCAGGCGGCGACGGTCGTCCTCGCTGCGCAGCGGCGCAAGGCTGGCGAGCAGATCCGGCACCACGGCCAGCAGACCGCGCGTCGTGTCGGCCTGCTCGCCGTCGTTGATCAGGGCATGCGCCAGCACCTCGGGCCACGGCCCGGTGAGGAAGTGCTGCAGCGTCTCGTCCAGCACCACCGCCGCGGCCGGGCGGGCCGGCGTACTGCCCTCGATGCGCCACGGCGAGGTCGCGTCCTGCAGTTCGAGTCGCACCTGCCGGCGCAGCGCCTCGACCATCGTGACGCGCCGCGCGGCCGCCTGCAGCTTGGCGATCGGCGCAGCGGCCTCACGCCGCTCGGCGTCGAGCTCGCCGACCAGCAGCGAATCGAGCGCGGTCAGCGCCTGCGCGTGCACCGCGATCGCCGGCGTGGCCGCCTGCAGGCGCGTGAACAGCACCTCGACGTCGAGCAGCAACGCGCACAGCCGGGGATCATCGTCGTCCTGGAAGCCGGCCGTGTGCGACGCGAGCCGAATCATCATCTGCCAGATCGGGTGCGAGTGATCCTCCAGCACCCGGGGCTCGCGCAGCGCCACGCGCAGCAACGGTGCCTGCAAGCTGGCCAGCGTGGAACGCACCGGCAGCGGCAGCAGCGCGTCGTCGAGCACGGCGCCGCTCAGGTGGGCCACCAGCAGCATGATCTCGCGGTCGTCGTCGTGGCGGCCGGCCGCCTCGAGGAAGGGCAGCCGGGCCATCAGGCGGTCGGCGCCCTGGATCCCCAGCGGTCGCCGCGCCAGCACATGCACCAGATTGCGGTCGAGCTGCTGCAGCGAATCGGCCTCGTCCATCGGACCGGCGCGCGTGGCACCGTCGATGTTCGCGTAGCGCGTGCTGAGGCGGCTGCGCAGGCTGTCGAGTGCGCCGGGACGCGTCAGGTCGTAGCCGGAATTCGGCGGCGCGACCCGCCGTGCCGCCGGCGTGGAGCTGGCCTTCCAGGCCGCCTGGCCGACCCCCCAGTCGGCCAGGCGCCGGCCGGCGTCGATCGCGACCTGCTTCAGCGCCTGTGCGAGCGGCTCGCCGCTGGCGCGCATCAGTGCCTTGCGGGCCGGTGCGCCGAGGCCCAGCACCTCGCTGGCGTCCCACACCGCGCGCACCAGCAGCTCGGGCCGCAGCAGGTTGGAGGTCGCGCGCACCGTGTCCTGGCCGCGCAGCGTCGCTGTGCGCGACTGCAGCTCGTGCAGCTCGTGCTCGGCGGCGTGGTCGACCAGCTGCACCGCGCGCAGCAGCTCGATGTTCTCTTCGGCCTCGGCTTCGTCGACCAGCGTCAGCGCTTCGGCCGACCAAGCCGGACGCGGCGACAGCGTCGCGCCCGCGTCGGGCGCGCCGGCCTCGATCTCGCTGCGCCAGCGCGAACCCAGCAACTCACCGACGCGACGCGCCCACAGCGGATGGTTGTGACGCAGGGCCAGCTCGGCGTCGTCGCGCGGGCGCGCCGGCAGTTCGCGCAGCGCGCTGCGGGTGGTCGGTGCGTGCAGCGCCTGCAGGGCCTCGTTCGCGACCCGGCTCATCCAGCGCGGCACCTCCGCGAGACAGCTGTCGAGGTAGCGCTGCAGCAGCGGCGAGACATCCATGCGCCCGATTATCCCGGGAGCGTTCGCCGAACGCGCATGAAAAAGGGCCGCATTTCTGCGGCCCTTGCTGACGCGGTTCTGGGCAGAGCCCAGGCGGCCGGCCTCCCGTGGGAGGCCGGCGGGACATCACATGTCCATGCCCATGCCACCCATGCCGCCCATGCCACCCGGCATGCCGCCGGCCGGCGCGTCGTCCTTGGGCGACTCGGCGACCATGGCTTCCGTCGTCAGCATCAGCGCGGCCACCGAGGCGGCGTTCTGCAGCGCGGTGCGGGTCACCTTGGTCGGGTCCAGGATGCCCATCTCGATCATGTCGCCGTAGGTGCCGTTGGCGGCGTTGTAGCCGTAGTTGCCCTTGCCGGCGAGCACGGCGTTCACCACCACGCTGGCTTCGTCACCGGCGTTGGTGACGATGATGCGCAGCGGCTCCTCGATCGCACGCAGGATCAGCTTGATGCCGGCGTCCTGGTCGGCGTTGTCGCCCTTGATCGCACCGGCGGCCTGCTTGGCGCGCAGCAGCGCCACGCCACCGCCGGCCACGATGCCTTCTTCCACCGCGGCACGCGTGGCGTGCAGGGCGTCTTCGACACGGGCCTTCTTTTCCTTCATCTCGACTTCGGTGGCGGCACCGACCTTGATGACGGCCACGCCGCCGGCGAGCTTGGCCACGCGCTCCTGGAGCTTCTCGCGGTCGTAGTCGCTGGTGGCTTCCTCGATCTGCACGCGCACCTGCTTGACGCGGGCTTCGATGTCGCCCGCCGCGCCGGCGCCGTCGATGATCGTGGTGTTTTCCTTGCCCACCTCGACGCGCTTGGCCTGGCCCAGATCGGCCAGCGTGACCTTCTCGAGCGTCAGGCCGACTTCCTCGGCGATGACCTTGCCGCCGGTCAGGATCGCGATGTCCTCGAGCATCGCCTTGCGACGGTCACCGAAGCCCGGCGCCTTGACGGCCACGACCTTCAGAATGCCGCGGATGGTGTTGACCACCAGCGTCGCGAGCGCTTCGCCTTCGACTTCCTCGGCGATGATCAGCAGCGGACGGCCCGACTTGGCCACCTGCTCCAGCGTCGGCAGCAGGTCACGGATGTTGCTGATCTTCTTGTCGTAGAGCAGCACGAACGGGTTGTCGAGCACCGCGCTCTGCTTTTCCGGGTTGTTGATGAAGTAGGGCGACAGGTAGCCGCGGTCGAACTGCATGCCTTCGACCACGTCGAGCTCGTTGTTCAGGCTCTTGCCGTCTTCGACGGTGATGACGCCTTCCTTGCCGACCTTGTCCATCGCCGACGCGATGATCTGGCCGACGTCGTCGTCCGAATTCGCCGAGATGGTGCCGACCTGGGCGATTTCCTTGCTGGTGGTGGTCGGCTTCGACTGCTTCTTCAGCTGCTCGACCAGGCTCACGACGGCCTTGTCGATGCCGCGCTTCAGGTCCATCGGGTTCATGCCCGCGGCCACGTACTTCATGCCTTCGCGCACGATCGCCTGGGCCAGCACGGTGGCGGTGGTGGTGCCGTCACCGGCGTTGTCCGAGGTCTTGGAAGCGACTTCCTTGACCATCTGGGCGCCCATGTTCTGGAGCTTGTCCTTCAGCTCGATTTCCTTGGCCACGGACACACCGTCCTTGGTCACGGTCGGGGCGCCGAACGAACGCTCGAGCACCACGTTGCGGCCCTTCGGGCCCAGGGTCACCTTGACCGCGTTGGCCAGGATATTCACGCCTTCGACCATGCGCGCGCGGGCTTCACCGCCGAAAACGACGTCTTTAGCTGCCATTTGTATTCTCCGAAATCTGATTTGCCGGCTCGCGCCGGGGAATTCTTCTGTCTACGGCCGGCCCTTGGGGCCTTGACTTCGCTGCGCGAAGTCAGCCTGCGACGAAAGCAAATCGCACGCGATTTACTTTTCAACCACGGCGAAGAGGTCTTCCTCGCGCATCACCAGCAGTTCGTCACCGTCGACCTTGACGGTCTGGCCGCTGTACTTGCCGAACAGCACGCGATCGCCGACCTTGCAGTTCAGGGCGATGAAGTCGCCCTTGTCGTTGCGCTTGCCCGGACCCACGGCCAGCACTTCACCCTGGTCGGGCTTCTCGGCGGCGTTGTCGGGGATCACGATGCCCGAAGCGGTCTTGGTTTCCTGTTCGAGGCGCTTGACGATCACGCGATCGTGCAAAGGACGAAGTTTCATCGCATCTCCTTGATGGGTATCGAATATCTACGGACTTGTTTCGCGCAGTTAGCGCAAGCTCACAATTGCGCAGCCAGAGACGATGATGCCGTCTCCGGCTTGTTAGCACTCAGTCTGCGCGAGTGCTAGCGACAGATTATAGGGGTCGCTCACGGCGTTTCAATAGCGCCGCGCCCGGAGCGTGACGAAGGCCCGACTTGCGGCGGGCCGCCGCGGTCAGACCCCCGCCGTCTCGATCTCGCTGAAGGCGTGGTTCAGCCAGAGCTTGAGACGCTGGCGCTCCATCAGACCCAGGCTCGGGCCTTCGCTGCCCGGCGAGTTGCGCGCGGCCCAGAAGCTGCTGTTGCTGGCGTCGATCTTCTGCACCACCGAGTCGTGCAGGCGCTTGAGCGTGATCACACGAGCGCCCAGTGCCAGCGCGCGATCCTGTTCGCCCGACTTCTCGAGCTGGCTGAAGTCGTCGCCGCGGAGCTGGTTGCGCACCAGCACGTAGCGCAGGCGCCGGCCGAAGCGGTCGAGCAGGCGCTTGAGCAGATCGACCGAGTCCTTGCCGGAGTCCATCACGTGCCAGTAGTGGATGGCGACACCGGACATGTCGGCTAGGTCCAGCACGCCCGACTCATCCATCCACTTCACCAGAGGATCATGGGTCTGCGCTGCCAGGTCGACCAGCACACGGCGACCCGGGGCCTCGATGGCCGCCTCGACGATCGCATCCAGCGCCTCGTAGCGATCGGCCAGCACCGGCGAGGCGTAGCCCGCATAGAAGCGCATCAGCGAGCCGTGCGAACGGTCGGTATCGAAGCCAGTGAACGGGACCTCGTGGTCGATCAGGTACTGCGCCAGCAGACGCGACACGAGCGATTTGCCGACGCCGCCCTTCTCGCCGCCGATCATGTGGATCCTCGACGTGGTCGCGGTCTCGAGCGTGGGAATCTGCGTCATGCTGCTCAGCTCTCCATGGCGAAAGGCGGAACGTCGGCCGGCGGGATGCCATGTCGAATTCGTCGCCCGTACGGGACATTGTGCAACGCAGCGAGGGGCGCCACACGGCGGGCCGCGCGATATCGGACTGCGTTCTGCTCCTTGACACGGCCGCTCGGCAGGGCCGGGACGGCTTCTATCATTCGGCATGTCCTCACCCGCTGCGCCGGCCGCCGCTCCGCCCTGGCTACAACGCTGCTTCGGTCCGTGGGTCAGGCTCGTGTCGCGCGAGACGCTGCGCGCCGACCTGCTGGCCGGCCTGCTGGGCGCCGTGCTGGTGCTGCCGCAGGGCATCGCCTTCGCCACGCTCGCCGGGCTGCCGCCGCAGTACGGCCTGGCCACCGCCATCCTGCCGTGCATCGTCGCGGCGCTGTTCGGCTCCAGCCTTCACGTGATGTCGGGGCCGACGAATGCGAACTCGCTGGCGCTGGCGGCCATGCTCACGCCGCTGGCCTGGGTGCGCAGCCCCGACTACATCGAGCTCGCGCTGACCGTCACGCTGCTGGTCGGCGTGATGCAGACCCTGATCGGCACGCTGCGCCTGGGCAGCATCGCCAACTTCATCTCGCCGGCGGCCTTGCTAGGCTTCACCGCCGGCGCCTCGGTGCTGATCGCGCTGCATGCCCTGCCCGACCTGCTGGGCATGAGTTCCGGCACCGGGTTGAGGCCGATGCTCGAGGCCCTCTGGCAGCGGCCGCTGGAGGCGGTGCACCTCGGCTCGCTGGTCGTCGGCGTGGTGGCCCTCGCGGTCACGCTCGCCGTGCGGCACTGGCAGCGGCGCTGGCCAGCGCTGCTGCTGGGACTGGCGGCCGGCACGCTGGTCGCCGTGCTGCTGAACGCCAGGCACGAGGACGGCACGTTCTGGCATGTCGAGCAGATCGGCGAAGTGCCGCTGCCCTGGCCGCGCTGGCACTGGCCGGATATCGACGTGGCGCGGCTGCGCGACCTGGTCAGCATCGCCTTCGCCCTGACGCTGGTGGCGCTCGCCCAGTCGATCTCGATCGCCAAGGCCGTGGCCGCCCGCTCGGGCCAGCGCATCGACGCCAACCGCGAGTTCCTCGGCCAGGGCCTGTCCAACGTGGTGGGAGGCCTGACCTCCGCCTATGTCTCCTGCGGATCGCTGAACCGTTCGATCCCCAACCTCGAGGCCGGCGCGCGCACGCCACTGGCTTCGGTGTTCTCGGCCGGGCTGCTGCTGTTGCTGGTGCTGGTGAGTGCCCCGCTGCTGGCGCTGATCCCGAATGCGGCGATCGCCGCGGTGCTGCTGCCGGTCGCCTGGAACCTGCTCGACCTGCCCGGCTGGCGGCGCCTGATGCGGCTGGAGCGCAGCGACTTCGCGATCGCCGCGGCCACCGCGATGGCCACCGTGAGCCTCAGGCTCGAGATCGCGATCCTGCTCGGCAGCATCCTGTCGCTGAGCAGCTACCTGCAGCGCACGGCGCGGCCGGCGATGCGCACGATGGGGTTCGATTCCGTGGCGCCGGACCGCCCCTTCGTCGTGCTCGACGGCCAGGCCGAGGCGCTGCCGGAGTGCCCGCAGCTCAAGCTGCTGCGCATGGAGGGGGCGGTCTACTTCGGCGCCGCCCAGCATGTGTCCGACACGCTGCACCACCTGCGCTCGGCGCCTACCGCGCCGCGCCACCTGCTGGTCATGAGCAAGAGCATGAACTTCATCGACCCGGCCGGCGCCCAGGTCTGGGACGAAGAGCTGCGCGCCCGCCGGGCCGACGGCGGCGACCTCTATTTCCACCGCCCGCGCCCGCCGGTGCTGGACCTATGGGAACGCTCGGGCTTCCTCGACGCGCTCGGTCGAGACCATGTGTTCTCCGACAAGCACAGCGCAATCGCACGGATCGTGCCGCGCCTCGACCCGGCGATCTGCGTCGGCTGCAAGGTCAGGATCTTCGGCGAGTGCGCCCACCAGCCCGGCGCGCCGCCGGCGCCGGAGATCTGAACCGCCGCAGCCCGATCAGCTGCGCGGTTGCGGTGCCGGCGGCGGCTGCACCGACTGCGCGCGCGCGACGCGCGTGGTGCCGCCGGTCGAGATCAGCACCACCTGGTCGCCGGGCTGAAAGCTTTCCTTGCCCTGCGCCTGGACGATGGCACGCCGCTCGCCGTTGCGCAGCTGCACCATGATCTCCAGCGCCTGCTCGCGCGTCGCGAGCCGCTCGGTGGCGTTGCCGACCACCGCGCCGGCCACCGCACCCAGAACGCCCACCACCACGGCTTCACGGCGGCCGCGACCGAACTGCCGGCCACGCCACCCGCCACGCCGCCGGCCACACCGCCGATGCCCGACTGGCTGCCGTCGACCGTGACCTCGCGCACGTTGACGACGACAGCGTCCTGCACGGTCGACAGCCGCTGCGCGTCGCCGCGCTGGACCACGTCGGGACTGGTGGTGGAGCAGGCGGCCAGGGCCAGCACGACGCCAGCGATCAACAGGTTCTTCATGTGAGCTTCCTTCACGCACTGGGCGATCACGGCACAACGAGGCCGCCCTCGGGGGCGTTGACGCCACGGAGCGGTTGGAGTCGGGGCTTGCGTTCGCGGTTCAGCCGCGCGCAACACCGGAACGGAATTATTTCACCGCGACTTCAACCATGCAGACGGCTGGAGCGCGGCACGCTGGCCAGCAGGAATTCCATCTGATCGACCAGGATGCGGCGGCCGCGCAGGATCATGTCCTCGTGCAGGCTCGGCACGTAGGGAGGTAGAGCAGGCTCATGCGCGCCTCTTCCGGCGTGCGGTTGGCCTTGTGACCGTTGCAGCTGCGGCAGGCGGTGATGCAGTTCATCCAGCTGTCGAGCCCGCCGCGCGAGGTGGGCTGGATGTGCTCGCGGGTCAGGTCGTCGGCATGGAACTGGCCCCCGCAGTAGGCGCAGATGTAGCGGTCGCGCACGAACAGCTTGGGGTTCGACAGCGCCGGCGTCTGCCGCCAGGCGCGGCTGGGCACGCTGCCGCGGACCGCGATGATGGAGTGCACCTCGATGCGCGACTGCAGGCCGGTGCGGCGCTGGATGCCGCCACGCAGCACCACGCAGGCGTCGCCCAGCGTCCACGCGACGCCATCGCTGGCGTAGAGAACCGCCGCCTCGCGGGCGGTGATCCAAGCCTGAGGTCGGCCCGACACGTCGAGCTGCAGCACGTCCATGCACAAACTCCTTGACACGGAGCATAGAGCACGGCGGCCCGCCGCCTCAAGCGGAGCAACGCTAGCGGCGGCGGGCCGGGGGTCGATCTGCGGGGTCGGCGCGACACCGCGCGCCGGCGTGTCATGCGCGGGTCATCGACCGGTCGCCGCCGGCAGCAGACCGCGCGTGCCGGCCATCAACCGGGTGAGCCCGAGCAGCGCGTCGATGTTGGGCGTGGGCAGGCCGAGCTTCGCGCCGATCTCGTGGACGGCGGTGACCAGCGCGTCGAGCTCGATCGGGCGGCCGGCCTCCACATCCTGCAGCATCGAGGTCTTGAAGGCCCCGAGCTTGCGGCCCACCGCCTGGCGTTCCTCGCCGCTTTGCGCGATCGGGCAGTCGATACGCGCGCCGATGGCCGACGCTTCGGCCATCGCGCGCAGGCAGAAGGCATTGACCAGCGGATCGTCGAAGATCCGGTCCGCCGTCGCGCCGGTCAGTGCCGACACCGGGTTGGTCGTCATGTTGCCCCACAGCTTGAACCAGATCGCCTGGCGGATGTCCGGTGTGGCCTCGACCTCCAGGCCGCCGTCGCGCAGGGCCTGCGCCACCGCGGCGACGCGCGCGCTGGCGCCGCCGGCCGGCTCGCCGACGATCAGACGCTCGCCGAAACCGTGGCGCACGAGACCCGGTTCGGGCTGGCTGCAGGTGAGGTGCACCACGCCGCCGAGCACGCGCGCCAGCGGCAGCGCGGCAGCGATGCGGCCCTCGGGATCGACGCTCGCCAGCCGCGGATCGATGCGGCCGGCCGGCAGCGTCTGCAGGAACCACCAGGGCACGCCGTTCATCGCGGTGAGCACCGGCGTGTCGGGGCCCAGCAGCGGCGCCAGCCGCTCGGCCACGGCCGCCAGCGCGGGCGACTTGACCGCCACGATCACCAGCTCCTGCGGCCCGAGTGCTGCGGCATCGTCGGCAATGTCGATCGCGTGCGCGGTGACCCGGCCGCCCTCGTCCAGCCGCAGCCCATGTTCCCGCACCGCCGCCAGCGCGGCACCACGCGCCAGCGCACTGACCCGATGGCCGCCGCGCACCAGCCGCGCGGCAAGGAAACCGCCGACCGCCCCCAGGCCCACCACGGCAATCCGCATCGATCGTCCTCCTTGCGCTCACGCGCCCTGAACCCGGGCCATGGTAAGCCGCTGCCACCTGCCAGAATCGGCGCCATGACGCGACCCCGAGCCTGGCGGCAGCGTGCACTGGGGCTGCTGTTCGCGCTGGCGAGCGGCGCCAGCGGTGCGCAGCAGATCCCCGCCCCCGCCTCCGCTCCCTCGACCTCCCCGCTGCCCGAGATCGCCGCGCCATCGGTCGCCGCCGCACCGCTGCCCGTGTCGCCGTCCGCGCAGCGCCTCTACGAGCGCGCTCGCGGCCAGTTGCTGCAGGTCCGCACGCTGCTGAAGGGACAGGACAGCCAGGCCTCGGTCGGCTCGGGCTTCTTCGTCAGCGACGACGGCCTGATCGTCACCAACTACCACGTCGTCAGCCAGGTGGCGCTGCAGCCCGAGCGCTACCGACTCACCTACACCCGCGTCGACGGCCGCGAGGGCGCGCTGCAGCTGCTGGGCTTCGACGCGATCCACGACCTGGCGCTCGTGAAGGCGCTGCCGCCGAACGGCCCGTCTCGCAAGAGCGGCGTCAGCGTGGTCGACGCACCGGGCGAGCCGCTCGCCTTCCGCGCCGCGAACGACGCGCTGGCCCAGGGCGAACGCATCTACTCGCTCGGCAACCCGCTCGACGTGGGCTTCGCGGTGCTGGAAGGCAACTACAACGGACTGGTCGAGCGCAGCTTCTACCCCAGCATCTTCTTCGGCGGCGCGCTCAACTCCGGCATGAGCGGCGGGCCTGCGCTCGACGAGGCCGGCCGCGTGGTCGGCGTCAACGTCGCCACACGGCGCGACGGTCAGCAGGTGAGCTTCCTGGTGCCGGCGCCGTTCGCGCAGGCCCTGGTGGAGCGGGCACGCAGCGCGGCGCCGATCACCGCGCCGGTCTATCCGCAGCTCACCGCACAGCTGCTCGCGCACCAGGAGGCCGTGGTGCAACGCTTCGTCCAGCAGCCCTGGCGCAGCGCCGGCCACCCGCACTATCTGATCCCCGTGCCGCAGGAAGACTTCATGCGCTGCTGGGGCCGCAGCACGCCGGCCGACACCAAGGGCCTGGAGTTCGAGCGTTCCGACTGCGAGATGGACACGCAGATCTTCGTCAGCGGCAGCCTGCTCACCGGCTCGCTGGGCGTGCGCCACGAGGCCTACGACGGCCGCAAGCTCGGCTGGATGCGCTTCACCGAGCGCTACAGCGCGAGCTTCCGCAACGAGAGCTTCGGGCGCCGCAACCCGAAGGAGTTCACCGCGCCGCAATGCAGCGAGCGCTTCGTCGACCGCGACGGCCTGCCGCTGCGCGCGGTGCTGTGCCTGTCGGCCTACAAGCGCCTCGCCGGCCTGTACGACCTGAGCGTGCTGGTCGCCACGCTCGACCAGGCCCGCGCCGGCGCGCAGGGCCGCCTTGACGCCCGCGGCGTCAGCTTCGACAACGCGATGAAACTGGCCTCGCACTACCTGCAGGGCTACGGCGTGAAGGCGACGCCATGAGCCGTCTCGGCCTGATCGAGCTGCTCGACCGCGACGGCGCCGTGGCGCACCGCGTGCCGGTGCTGCAGTGGCCGGTCTCGATCGGCCGCGCGCTCGACTGCGACGTGGTGCTCGACGATCCGCATGCCGCGCCGCGCCATGCGCTGCTGGACGCCCCGGACGGCGTGCCCCGGCTGCAGGTCGGCGAAAGCGTGAACGGCGTGCGCCTGGGCGGCCGCACGCTGCGGGCCGGCGAGACCGGCACGCTCGTCGGCGGCAGCGAATGGCAGATCGGCCGCACCCGCCTGCGCCTGCGCCTGGCCGGTGAGACCCTGGCGCCCGAGCTGCCGTGGGCCGCTGCGCCGCCGGTCCATGTGCGCCGCCTCGTGATCGGGCTGGTGCTGCTGCTGGCTGGGTGCTGGCCGAGCACTGGCTGCAGACCGATCCCGGCGACCCGTTCAGCAGCTACCTGCCGGTGCTGGTCGGTACGCCGGTGATGCTGGGTGTGTGGTGCTTCCTGTGGGCGCTGGGCTCCAAGCTCTTCACCCGCCACTTCGACTACCTGGCGCACCTGCAGCTCGCGCTGGGTGTGCTGCTGGTGTCGCTGTTGCTCGATGCCTTGCTGCCGCTGGCCGCCTTCGCGCTGTCCTGGGAAGGTCTGGCTCGATGCGGCGAACTGATCACGCTGGCCCTCGGCTGCGGCCTGGTGTGGGGCCACCTGAGCCTGATCCTGCCGACGCGCCGCCAGATGCTGGCGGTGGGCTTCGCCACGATGTTCGTCGTCGGCGCCGGCCTGAAGCTGGCGCTGAACCACCAGCGCAGCGACCGCTGGTTCGCGCCGCTCTACCTGAGCACGCTGGGCCCGCCGGCCCTGCGGCTGGCGCCAGCGGTCGATCCCCGGCGCTTCATCGAAGAAGCCGGCGCCCTGCGCGCGCCGCTCGAGCAGCGCGCCAAGGACACCGAAGCGCCGTCCTGGCTGACGCCGTTCGACGAGGATTGAACGCCCGGCACCTGGCCGAGCGCCGGCCTCGACCCCAGGAAAACCCCAGGGTGCGTTAGGCACACGGCCCTACAGAAGGGCCTCATCCCGTCACACCGAGTGCAGGGTTTTCTGCAAAATAGAACGATCGTTCGATTTTCATCGGAGACCCGCTTGGCCGACCCGACGCTCGACCCCGACACCCCCGCGAGCCGCACCGTCCGCGCCCAGCCGCGCGGCCAGCACAAGGGCCAGCAGACGCGCGCGACGATCCTCGAGGCGGCGCTCGGCCTGTCTTCGCAGATC
This sequence comes from Methylibium sp. T29-B, assembly GCF_000576225.1. Taxonomy (NCBI): domain Bacteria; kingdom Pseudomonadati; phylum Pseudomonadota; class Betaproteobacteria; order Burkholderiales; family Sphaerotilaceae; genus Methylibium; species Methylibium sp. T29-B. Next base: position 20,556 of record NZ_AZSN01000029.1, read on the forward strand.
GGTCTGGAGGGCTTGTCCATCGGCGCGCTGGCCGAAGTCACGCACATGAGCAAGTCGGGCGTGTTCGCTCATTTCGGTTCGCGCGAGGAACTGCAGATCTCGGTGATCCGCGAGTACCACGCGCGTTTCGAGGAGGAGATCTTCGTGCCGTCGATGGACGAGCCACGCGGCCTGCCGCGGTTGCGCAGCCTGTTCCAGCGCTGGGTCAAGCGGGTGTCGGTCGAGGTCGACTCCGGTTGCATCTACATCAGCGGCGCGGTCGAGTTCGACGACCGGCCCGGCCCGGTGCGCGACGCCCTGGTGGCCATGGTGCGCACCTGGCACCAGGCCCTGCAGCGCGCGATCCGCCTCGCGATCGACGCGGGCCACCTGCGACCCGACACCGACCCCGCGCAACTGCTGTTCGAGATCCACGGGCTGATCCTCGCGCTGCACCACGATGCGCGCTTCATGCGCAACCCGGGGGCTGTCGAGCGTGCCGGTCGCGGCTTCGAACGCATCCTCGCCGACCACCTGACCGCGACCGCCCCAGCGATGCCGGCCCGCTGAGCGGTCGTCGAGTCTCGTTCCTCTTCTTCGTTCTATCCCTCTCCGGAGCAACCGATGGCCACCTACACCCCCCCGATCCGCGACATGCAGTTCGTGATGCACGAACTGCTGGGCGTGACCGATGCACTGAAGGCCATGCCGCCGCACGCCGAGATCGACGTCGACACGCTCAACGCCGTGCTCGAGGAAGGCGGCAAGTTCGCCGCCGAGGTGACCTTCCCGCTCAACGCCAGCGGCGACGAGCAGGGCTGCACGCTCGACAAGACCACCCACGAGGTCACCGCCCCGAAGGGATTCAAGGCCGCCTACGCGCAATACGTCGAGGGCGGCTGGCCCGCGTTGAGCTGCGACCCGGCCTACGGCGGCCAGGGTCTGCCGATCGTGCTGAACCAGTGCCTGTACGAGATGCTCAACAGCGCCAACCAGGCCTGGACCATGTACCCCGGCCTGACGCACGGCGCCTACGAGGCGCTGCACACGCACGGCACCGACGAGCAGAAGCGCACCTACCTGCCCAAGCTGACCAGCGGCCACTGGACCGGCACGATGTGCCTGACCGAGCCGCACTGCGGCACCGACCTCGGCCTGCTGCGCAGCAAGGCCGAGCCGCAGCCCGACGGCAGCTACAGGATCACCGGCAGCAAGATCTTCATCAGTTCCGGCGAGCACGACCTGGCCGAGAACATCGTCCACCTGGTGCTCGCCCGCCTGCCCGACGCGCCGCAGGGCAGCAAGGGCATCTCGCTGTTCGTGGTGCCGAAGTTCCTGGTGAAGGCCGACGGCTCACTCGGCGAGCGCAACCCGATCTGGTGCACCGGCCTCGAGCACAAGATGGGCATCCACGGCAACGCGACCGCGCAGATCAGTCTGGACGGCGCCGTGGGCACGCTGGTCGGCGAGCCGCACAAGGGTCTGGCCGCGATGTTCGTGATGATGAACGCGGCCCGTCTCGGCGTGGGCATGCAGTCGCTGGGCCTCACCGAGGTGGCCTACCAGAACGCGGTGGCCTACGCGAAGGACCGCATCCAGATGCGCAGCCTGTCGGGCCCCAAGGCGCCCGACAAGCCGGCCGACCCCATCATCGTGCACCCCGACGTGCGCAAGATGCTGCTCACTGCACGCGCCTACGCCGAGGGCGGCCGCGCGCTGTCGCTCTATTGCGCGCTGCTGATCGACCGCGAGCTCTCGCACCCCGACGAGGCGGTGCGCAAGGATGCGGCGGACCAGGTGGCGCTGCTGACGCCCATCGTCAAGGCCTTCCTGACCGACAACGCCTGGCTCGCCACCTCGCACTGCCTGCAGGTCTACGGCGGCCACGGCTACATCCGGGAATGGGGCATGGAACAGTACGTGCGCGATGCCCGCATCAACATGATCTACGAGGGCACCAACACCATCCAGTCGCTCGACCTGCTAGGCCGCAAGGTGCTGGCCGACAACGGCGCGAAGCTGAAGAAGTTCGGCCAGCTGATCGTCGACTTCGTCGAGGAGGAAGGCGTGGTCGAGGCGATGCAGGAGTTCGTGAACCCGCTCGCCGACCTGGGCGACAAGGTCACCAAGCTGACCAGCGAACTCGGCATGAAGGCCTTCGGCAACGCCGACGAGGTGGGCGGCGCCGCGGTCGACTACCTGCGCGTCGTCGGCCACCTGGTGTTCGCCTACTTCTTCGCGCGCTCGGCCAAGGTCGCACTGGAGAAGCAGGGCTCCGGCGACCCTTTCTACACCGCCAAGCTCGCCACCGCGCGCTTCTATTTCGCCAAGCTGCTGCCCGAGACCGCGAGCCTGATCCGCACCGCCCGCAGCGGCGTCCAGCCTCTGCTCGCGATGGACGAGGCGCTGTTCTGAAACACCAGGAGACGATGATGAAACACGTGATCACCGCCTGTCTTCTGTCGCTTGCCGCCCTCGCCGCCCAGGCTCAGGCCACGCCGGCCGGCCTGTGGAAGACCGTCGACGACGACACCGGCAAGGAGAAGTCGCTGGTGCGCATCGCCGAGGCGGGTGGCGTGTACACCGGCAAGGTCGAGAAGCTGCTCGACCCGGCGCGCCAGGACGCCAAGTGCGACAAGTGCAGCGACGAGCGCAAGGGCCAGCCGGTGCTGGGGATGACCATCATCCGCGACGCCAAGCAGGACAGCGACGACAAGGGACTGTGGACCGGCGGCGACATCACCGACCCGAAGGACGGCAAGAGCTACCGGCTCCGCCTGAAGCCGCAGGACGGCGGCAAGACGCTCGAGGTGCGGGGCTACGTCGGGCCCTTCTACCGCAACCAGACCTGGATCCGCGTGGAGTGAATGCTCCCGACATGAAAGAAGGAACATCAAAATGAGTCGATTCCAAGTCCGCAAGGTCGCCGTGCTCGGCGCCGGCGTGATGGGCGCGCAGATTGCCGCCCACCTCGTCAACGTGAAGGTACCGGTCGTGCTGTTCGACCTGCCCGCCAAGGAAGGCCCGAAGTCCGGCATCGCGCTGAAGGCGATCGAGAACCTGAAGAAGCTCAAGCCGTCCCCGCTGGGCGTGGCCGAGGACGCGGCACTGATCCAGCCGGCCAACTACGAGGAGCACCTGGCGCTGCTCGGCGAGTGCGACCTGGTGATCGAGGCGATCGCCGAGCGCATGGACTGGAAGCTCGACCTGTACACGAAGATCGTGCCCCACGTGGCGCCGCACACGATCCTGGCGTCCAACACCTCGGGCCTGTCGATCACCCGACTGTCGGCGGCGCTGCCCGAGAGCCTCCAGCCCCGCTTCTGCGGCATCCACTTCTTCAACCCGCCGCGCTACATGTCGCTGGTGGAACTGATCGACACGCCGACCACCGACGATCGCGTGCTCGACGAGCTGGAGAGCTTCGTCACCACCTTCCTCGGCAAGAGCGTGGTGCGCGCCAAGGACACGCCGAACTTCATCGCCAACCGCGTGGGCATCGCCGGCATGCTGGCGACGATCAAGGAGGCCGAGACCTTCGGCCTCAGCGTCGACGTGGTGGACGACCTCACCGGCAAGAAGCTCGGCCGTGCCAGCAGCGGCACCTTCCGCACCGCCGACGTGGTGGGCCTGGACACGATGGCGCACGTCATCAAGACGCTGCAGGACAACTTGGCCGACGATCCGTTCTACCCGAGCTACGCGACGCCGCCGGTGCTGTCGGCACTGATCGCCAAGGGCGCGCTGGGCCAGAAGGTCGGTGCCGGCTTCTACAAGAAGGTCGGCAAGGACATCCTGCGGCTCGACCCCGCCAAGCAGGATTACGTGCCCGGCGGAGGCAAGGCCGACGAGATCGTCGCCCGCATGCTGAAGAAGCCGCCGGCCGAACGTCTGAAGCTGCTGCGCGAGAGCAGCAACCCGCAGGCGCAGTTTCTGTGGGCGATCCTGCGCGACGCCTTCCACTACGCGGCGGTGCACCTGGAGGACATCGCCGACAACGCGCGCGACGTCGACTTCGCGATGCGCTGGGGCTTCGGCATGCAGCAGGGCCCGTTCGAGCTGTGGCAGGCCGCCGGCTGGCAGCAGGTGGCCGGCTGGGTCCAGGACGACATCGACGCCGGCAAGGCACTGGCAAAGGCGCCGCTGCCGGCCTGGGTGTTCGACGGCCCGGTCGCCGAGCGCGGCGGCGTGCACACGCCCGAGGCTCGTGGTCGCCGTCGCGCCGGACCTTCGTGCCGCGCAGCGTGCTGCCGGTCTACCAGCGCCAGCCCTTTCCCGAGAGCGTGCTGGGCAGCGGTGCGGTCGATGCACTGAAGAGCGGCACCGAACTGTTCCGCAACGACGAGATCCGCGTCTGGACGCTCGACGGCGAGGTGCTCATCGCGTCGATCACCGCCAAGCTGCACCTGATCAGCCGACGGTGACCGAAGGGCTGCTGAAGGCGGTCGAGATCGCCGAGGAGAAGTTCCAGGGCCTGGTGATCTGGTCGCCCGACGACGTGTTCTCGGCCGGCGCCAACCTCGAGGCGCTGATGCCGGTGTTCATGAAGAGCGGAGCCAAGGGCATCGCGCCGGAGGAGAAGAAGCTGCAGGACGCGATGCTGCGCATCCGCTACGCCGGCGTGCCGGTGGTCGCCGCGGTGCGCGGCCTGGCGCTGGGCGGTGGCTGCGAGCTGGCCATCCACAGTGCGCGTCGCGTGGCGGCGATGGAGAGCTACATCGGCCTGGTGGAAGTGGGCGTGGGCCTGATCCCCGGCGCCGGCGGGCTGACCTACATCGCACGGCGCGCGGCCGAGATGGCGAACGCCGGCAACGCCAACGCCGACATCCTGAAGTTCGTGACCGACGGCTTCACCAGCGCCGCGATGGCCAAGGTGGGCACCAGCGCACTCGAGAGCCGCAAGCTCGGCTACCTGGTCGACGGCGACGTGATCGTGCCGCACAAGGACGAACTGCTCTACGTGGCGACCCAGCAGGCCAAGGCGCTGTTCGCGTCGGGCTACCGCGCGCCGGTGAAGCGGCTGTTCCCGGTGGCCGGCCGCAGCGGCATCGCCACCATCAAGGGCCAGCTCGCCAACATGCGCGACGGCGGTTTCATCAGCGCCCACGACTTCCATATCAGCGCGCTGATCGCCGACGTGGTGTGCGGCGGCGAGGTCGACGCCGGCTCGCTGGTCAGCGAGGAGTACCTGATGGCGCTGGAGCGCAGGCACTTCTGCAGTCTGCTGGAGCACCCCAAGACCCAGGAGCGGATCATGGGCATGCTGCAGACCGGCAAGCCCGTTCGGAATTGACCACCCCCGTTGCGGCTTCGCCGCTCCCCCTCCAGGGGGGCGCCGCTGGCGGACCGGCCGAGCCGGATCCGCAGCAGCCACTCGATAGGCCAGATGGAGCAAAGAGATGAGCAATAGACAAGTTCAGGACGCCTACATCGTCGCCGCCACCCGCACGCCGATCGGCAAGTCCGGTCGCGGCTACTTCCGCAACACGCGGCCCGACGATCTGCTGGTCGCGGCGGTGCAGAGTGCGCTGCGGCAGGTGCCCACGCTCGACCCGAAGGCGATCGAGGATGCCATCGTCGGCTGCTCCTTCCCCGAGGGCGAGCAGGGCATGAACATGGCGCGCGCCGCGATGCTGCTGGCCGGCCTGCCGCAGTCGGTGGGCGGCGTCACGGTCAACCGCTTCTGCGCCTCGGGCCTGACCGCGCTGCAGATGGCCGCCGACCGCATCCGCATCGGCGAGGCCGACGTGATGATCGCCGGCGGCGCCGAGTCGATGAGCCTGGTGCCGATGGGCGGCAACAAGCCCTCGTTCAACCCCGCCGTGTTCGAGAAGGACGAGAACGTGGGCATCGCCTACGGCATGGGCCTCACCGCCGAGAAGGTCGCGGCGCAGTGGAAGGTGAGCCGCGAGGCCCAGGACGCCTTCGCGCTGCAGTCGCACCAGCGGGCGCTCGCAGCCCAGGCGGCCGGCGAATTCACGGACGAGATGACGCCCATCGAGGTGATCGACCGCTTTCCGAATCTGGCCACCGGCGAGGTCGGCAGCAAGACCCGTACGGTCACCCTCGACGAAGGCCCGCGCCCCGACACCTCGCTGGAAGGCCTGGCCCGGCTGCGCCCGGTGTTCGCCGCCAAGGGGTCGGTGACCGCGGGCAACAGCTCGCAGACCAGCGACGGCGCCGGCGCGCTGATCCTCGCCAGCGAGAAGGCGGTGCGGCAGTTCGACCTGAAGCCGCTGGCCCGCTTCGTCAGCTATGCGATCCGCGGCGTGCCGCCCGAGATCATGGGCATCGGTCCGATCGAGGCGATCCCGCTGGCGTTGAAGCACGCCGGGCTGAAGCTCGACGACCTGGGCTGGATCGAGCTGAACGAGGCCTTCGCGGCCCAGGCGCTGGCGGTCATCGGCAGCGTCGGGCTCGACCCGGCCAAGGTCAACCCGATGGGCGGCGCCATCGCCCTCGGCCACCCGCTGGGCGCCACCGGCGCCATCCGCTCGGCCACCGTCGTGCACGCGCTGCAACGCCACAACCTGAAGTACGGCATGGTGACGATGTGCGTCGGCATGGGCCAGGGGGCGGCGGGCATCCTTGAACGCGTCTGACGCGCGGTGAACGCCATTCCCCTGACCCCGGGCGTCCTGCCACGCCGGCGCGTCCTGGTGGCCGGCCTGGCAAGCCTCGCGACCGGCGGGTTGGCCGGCTGCGCGCCCGGCCGCATCGAGCGCTTCGCGACCTGGGCCGAAGCACGCAACGCGGTCTTCGCGCTGGCGCAGCCGGGTTCACGCTGGCGCAGCAACGGCCACTGGTCGCTGAGCCAGGCCCTGCAGCACCTCGCGCAGAGCGTCGAGGGCTCACTGGCCGGCTATCCACGGCTGAAGCCGGCCTGGTTCACGCACACCGTCGGCGCCGCGGCGCATGCGGTGTTCGAAGCGCGCGGCCGGATGACGCACCCGCTCGACGAGCCCCTCCCCGGTGCTGCGCCGCTCGATGCGGCGTTGCCGCCCGACGCCGCCGCGCTCCGCCTGTTGCGCGCGATGGATGCGTTCGAGGCGCACGATGGCGCGCTGGCGCCGCACTTCGCCTACGGTGTGCTCGACAAGCCGGCCTACGCCCGCGCCCACCAGATGCACCTGGCTGCCCATTGGCAGCAGTTCGAGGAAACCCGGCTCGCCTGAGGCGCCGCACCGGATCGACACCCTTCGCCCTCGCACAACCCCTCGGAGCCCCGACATGAGCCACGACGATCTCCTGAGCCACGCCGAAGCCGGCGTGCTGACGCTGACCTTCAACCGCCTCGACAAGAAGAACTCGATCACCGCAGCGATGTACGCGGCGCTCGCCGACGCACTGGCCGCGGCCCGCGACGACGCCGCGGTGCGCGCCGTGGTGATCCAGGGCCACGAGCTGATCTTCAGCGCCGGCAACGACCTCGCCGACTTCCTGAACGATCCGCCGGCCAGCGCCGATGCGCCGGTGTGGCGCTTCCTGCACGGCCTGCGCAGCTTCCCGAAGCCGCTGGTGGCCGGCGTCTGCGGCGCTGCGGTCGGCATCGGCACCACGCTGCTGCTGCATTGCGACCTGGTCTACGCCGGCGACAACGCGAAGTTCAGCCTGCCCTTCGTGAACCTGGGCCTGTGCCCCGAGGCGGCGTCGAGCCTGCTGCTGCCGGCGCGCCTCGGCCATGTGCGCGCCGCCGAGGCGCTGCTGCTCGGCGAGCCCTTCGGCGCCGAGCAGGCGGCGGAGTGGGGGTTGGTGAACCGCATCCTGCCGCCCGGCGAGGTGAACAGCTTCGCGCAGGCGCAGGCGCGCCGGCTGGCCGACAAGCCGCAGAGCGCGCTGGTCGCGACCAAGCGCCTGATGAAGGCCGCATCGGCCGACGCGGTGGCCACGGCGATGGCCGCCGAAGGCGAGGTGTTCGGTCCGCTGCTGCGCGGGCCGGCGGCACGCGAGGCGTTCTCGGCCTTCATGGACAAGCGCAAGCCGGACTTCAGCAAGGTCTGAGCCCACGCACTCCCGCCCCTGCCTGCCCTGCCTCGAGGATGCTGCCATGACGACGACCCTGCGCGACAAGACCCTGTTCATCACCGGCGCCAGCCGCGGCATCGGCCTGGCGATCGCGAAGCGCGCCGCGGCCGACGGTGCGCGCATCGCGATCGTGGCCAAGACCACCGAGGCCAACCCCAAGCTGCCGGGCACCATCTACAGCGCGGCGGCGGAAATCGAGGCCGCGGGCGGCCAGGCACTGGCGATCGCCGGCGACATCCGTGACGAGGCCAGCGTGCTGGCCGCGGTGGCGCAGACCGTCGAGCGCTTCGGCGGCATCGACATCCTGGTCAACAACGCCAGCGCGATCAGCCTCACTCCGACGCCGATGACGCCGATGAAGCGCTTCGACCTGATGTTCGGCGTCAACGTCCGCGGCACCTACCTGTGCACCCAGGCCTGCCTGCCGGAGCTGCTGAAGAGCGCCGCGGCCGGCCGCAACCCGCACGTGCTGAACATGAGCCCCCCGCTGTCGATGAAGCCTCACTGGTTCAAGAACCACGTGGCCTACACGATGGCGAAGTACGGCATGAGCGAATGCACGCTGGGTCACGCAGCCGAGTTCAGGAGCCAGGGCATCGCCGTCAACAGCCTGTGGCCGCGCACCGCCATCGCCACCGCGGCGCTGCAGATGATCCCCGGCATCGACATCGCCCGCTGCCGCACGCCGGAGATCCTGGCCGACGCCGCCTGGCTGGTGCTGACCCGCGATGCGAAGACGGTGACCGGCAACTTCTTCATCGACGACACGCTGCTCGCGCAGCACGGCATCACCGACCTGGAGAAGTACAGCGTCACGCCCGGCACGAAGGACTTCGTACTGGACTTCTTCGTCGACTGAGACGCGCGGGCGTTCTTCCGCTCAGGCGGCGGCCCCCGGCGGCGCGGCCGCATCGGCCAGCGCCGCCGTCGCGTCAGCCTGCAGTGCGGCCAGCGTGCGGTCCAGCTGCTCGGCGACGCGCTGGTGCTGGGCCTCGAGTTGCGATCGGTATGCCGTCAGGTCGCCCCCCAGGCCCAGGTCGCGGCGGATCTCCACCAGCACCGGGATCTGCTGCGCGCCGATGTGCTTCATCTCGGCGAACAGATGGCGAATGAAGACGGCCTGGAGCTCGGCGAAGCGCAGGCCGTGTCGGATGCGCTCGGCGTTCAGCTCGGCGGCGCGACCGCGATGGAAGTCGAGCGTGCGGCTCAAGGCCTGAAAGACCGCGGGATGGGGTTGCGCCGTCTCGTCGAGCTTCGACATCTCGCCCAGCAGTCGGTTGATCTCGGCCTGCGCCTTGTCGTGGAACGCATCGCACGCCGCGATCTCGGCACGCAGCAGCTGCATCGGCTGCAGGTCGACCATCAGGCGCAACAGCAACTCGCCGTAGGCCGCGGCCAGTTCGCTGACCAGCAACGCGGTCTTCGGCTCGCCCACCAGTTGCAGGCGGGCCGCCGCGGCGAGAAAGCCCTGCAGGGCTTCGGTGGCGTTCGCCTTGGCCAGATCCGCCTGGGGCAGGCCGCCGAGAAAGGCGCTCACGTTGGCCAGCGACTCCACGGTGCGCAGGCAGGTCTCGCGGCGCAGCGTGGCGGTGCGTTCCTTCGCCTTCTCGGCGGCGTCGTGTGCCAGTTGCACCTTCAGCCGCTGGGTGTTGCCGCGGTTGGACAGCAGCACGCCGCTCAAGGCCAGCAGCGCCCCGAGCAGGCCCGACCACACCGCGGCCGGGATCGATGCCAGGACTTCGAGCAGCGCGGCCACGCGGACAGCTCAGCGTGAAAAGGGACGTGCCGGGGCCGACAGTGCGCCGCGGCTCACGCCGGCTTCACGATCTGGTGCAGCGCCGACGGGACCGGCCAGCCGGCCTCCTGGCACACCCGCACGATCGCCTCGTTGGTGTCGAAGTAGACCTGCCAGTAGTGGTCGGTGTGGGCGTAGGGGCGCACCGCGATCTGCGGTCCTTCGAGCTTGAAGTCGAGCAGGTTGACCTCGGGCGGCATGTCCTTGGAGATGTTCGGGATCTGCGCCACCGCGGCCTTCAGGCGCGCGATCGCATCGAGCGGATCCACGCCGTGGGCCAGCTGCGCCACCCGCTCGACGCGCCGCACCGGCAGCACGGAGAAGTTCTGGATCGTGTCGCCGAAGATCTTGCCGTTGCCCACGATCGTCATCACGTTGTCGGGCGTGACGATCGTGGTCCCGAACAGGCCGAGCTCTCGCACCGTACCCACCACGCCGCCCACGCTGACGAAGTCGCCCACCTTGAAGGGCCGCAGGATCAGCATGAAGGCGCCGGCCGCGAAGTTGCCGAGCAGCCCGCTCCACGCCGCACCGATCGCCACGCCGGCGCCGGCCAGCATCGCCGCAAAGGAGGTGGTCTCGATCCCGAAGTAGCCCAGGATGCCGAGCACCAGCGCGATGTTCAGCGCGACGGCGATGATCGAGCCAGGTACTTGGTCAGGGTGGGGTCGACGTGGTTGCGGCTCATGGCCGCCTGCACCAGCGCGATCACCCGGCCGATCAGCCAGCGGCCGACGAGCCAGAACGCGAGCGCGGCCAGGATCTTGAGGATCACCGCAGTCACGGTGGTGCCGAGGAAGGTCTGCAATGCGTCGATGTCCATGAGATCCTCCGGTTGCGTGGTCAGTGCCTGGGCTGGGGCTCCGGGGCATCGTGCGCCGGCACCTGCGGCGCCCCGCAGGCCACGCCAAGTGGGGCGTCAGCGCTGCCCGGCCCATCGTCGGCGACGCGCTCTCGCACGCCGCCGTCGCAGTCGGTGAACGCCACCGGGTCGAGCGCCGCCGTGCGGCGCAGGGCCAGGTTGGCGTCCGACTCGATGGGCTGGCCGCGGCGGTCGAGCAGGCGCAGCCGCCCTCGTCCTCGGCGTCCGAGGCATCACCGCGAACAGCAGCGTGTCCGTCTCGCCGCGCAGCATCAGCAGCGTGCCGGCAGCATTCAGCTTCCAGTGTCCAAGTTCGGAGAACGGCCCTTCCGGCTTGCCCAGGTAGGTGCGGCGCAGGCGGTACAGGCCGTCCGCACGCAGCGTGAGCGTCTGCGCCACGCCAGCGCAGTCGGCACAGGGCAGGACGCCGGCGAAAGTGGCGGGCACCGGCAGGGTCGGTTGCGCCCACGCGCTGGCGAGCGCTCCGCCCATCAGGACGAGAGCCAGACACGGCGCGAGCCACCGCCGCAGGCCCGACGCGCGATACGCCAGCGCCATGGCGCCGCCGCCAACTGTTCGAATCATCGACCGCCCTCGCTCCAGTCCCCACTGGCTCCCACCGCTTTGTAGCCGATTTCCAGGCCGTCACGGCGCGACCGCACCGCCGTCTTGCGCCGATCCGACTGTCATGCGCCGGAACACCCGCAACCGCCCGCTGGCGCGTCGCCACCCGCGGTGCTAGCGTCGTCCCAGCGGGCACGTCCGATGCCCGGATCTGAAGGAGACTTTCCCATGGAAATCGTCGGCGGCTGCCTGTGCGGCAAGGTTCGCTATCACGGCTCGGCACAACCGGTGTTCACCGCCGTGTGCCACTGCAAGCACTGCCAGAAGCAGTCGGGCACCTCGTTCTCCATCGTGCTGGGCCTGCCGCGCGAGAGCCTGGTGATCGAAGGCGGCCCGGTGTCCACCTACCGCGACACCGGCGAGAGCGGCCTGCCGGTGGATCGCAAGTTCTGCCCGAACTGCGGCTCGGCGATCGTCTCCGAAGTGGCGGCTGCACCTGCCCTCACCTTCCTGAAGGCCGGCACGCTCGACGACACGTCGGCGCTGCAGCCTCAGATGGAGATCTGGTGCGACCACGCCCAGCCCTGGGTGGCGCAGGATCCGAGCCGGGCCCGCATGCCGGCCAATCCGCCGCTGGGCTGAGGAGCCGCCGAGAACCCCGCGGCGCCGCACCGCGCCGCGGGCACGTCAGTCGACGAACTCGACCGCCAGCCCCGGCAGATCGATGCCACGCAGCACCGTGTGCCAGGTCTGCCCCGCACGCACCGGCTGCGCGGTGGTGAGCGTGCCGGTGGTCACCAGTTCGCCGGCCTGCAGCGGCAGCGCCTGCGGCTGACGCGACAGCACGCCGGCCAGGTGCGCCAGCGCGGCCAGCGGGCTGCCCAGCACGTTGGCGCCCACGCCCACCTCGCGCACCGCGCCGTCGCACACCAGCTCCAAGGAAAAGGCCGCCAACGCCGAGCGCAGGCCGGGCTGCAGGCGCGCCACCGGCTGCGGCTCGCCGACCAGCAGCGCGCCGTGCAGCGCGGCGTCGGCCACCGTATCGGCAGCGCGGAACTTCCAGCCCGGGAAATGCGACTGCACGATCTCGAACGCATGCGCCACCCAGTCGATGCAGTCCAGCAGTGCGGCCGCGTCAGCATCCGCCGGCGGCGCGCGATGGAAGTGCAGCACGATCTCGGGCTCGATCTTCGGCTCGGTGAACGGCGCCAGCCGGCACACGTGCCGTCCGCCCGACACGCGCACCACGGTCCGGTCGTAGACGTGGGCCCATACCGGATCGCGCACGCCGTACAGCGACCACATGTCCGGGTTGGTGAAGCCGATCTTGCGACCGATCGCGCGCGCGCCTTCCCGCAGCCGCGCCTCGTGCACGAGCTGCGCCACCGCGTACGCGGCCGGCACGTCGAAGCCGTCGAGCTGCGACGTGAAGGGCTCGATCTGCCGGGTCGCGTCCTGTGCGGCCTGGATCTGCCGGGCCAGGGCATCGAGAGAAGGCGGTGCGATGGTCATCGACATTCGTGCATCCCCGAGGCGTCGCTCGAAATCGACAGCGGCACGCTAGCGGCGGCGGTCGAACTAAGTCAATCCCTTTTCCTGTTCGAACCGCAGTCTTGATCCACGTCAGCGCCGCACCCGCCGCACGGCGAGATGATGAGGCCGGCTTCACTCCAGGAGAAACGCCATGAACCCCAACGTCGGAACCCTCGACCGCAGCGTGCGCATCGTCGTCGGCGCCGCACTGATCGCCGCCACCGTGGCAGGCGTCATCGGTCCCTGGGGCTGGCTCGGCGTGGTGCCGATCGCCACCGGTCTGTTCCGCTTCTGCCCCGCCTACCTGCCGTTCGGGCTGAACACCTGCGCCACGCGCAGCGGCAAGTGAGCGACAGGCACGCACCGCCATGGCCGACCGCACCGACAACCGCCCTCCCGCCCCGTACCGAGAGCTGACGCTGGATATTTCCGCTCGGCTTGCCACCCTGCGCACGGGCGTCCCCGACGTGATGAAGGGTTTCGGCGAGCTGGGCCGCGCAGCGATGGCCGATGGCGCGCTGGACAAGAAGACCAAGGAGCTGATCGCGGTGGCACTGAGCGTGGCCGCGCGCTGCGACCCGTGCATCGGGTTTCACATGCAGGCGTTGGCGAAGCTCGGCGCGTCGCGGCAGGAGCTGGATGAAGCGCTGGGCGTCGCCGTCTACATGGGCGGCGGACCGTCGCTGATGTATGCGGCCCATGCGGTGGCCGCCTATGACGAGTTCGCGCGCGGCCCCGACATCTAGCGCACCGCCGTCACACGCGACATGAGACGGCGATGCGCCGGCCGGCGCTACACGGTCGCAGCCGGGTAGCTGCCCTCGCCGTGGGGCGCGGCACGGAAGGCCGGCAGCGCCTCGGCCTGCGCCGCATGCGCGGCGAGCCGCGGATGTGCCGCGGCGTCCACCACCTCGGGGATCAGCGCCTGCGTGAAGCGCCAGGCAACCGCGATGGAGACGCCGGCCTGGTCGATGTGGTCGGTGTCCACCGCCAGCGGCCGCTGCGCCAGCGCAGCCTCCAGTTCGCCGTAGGCCACGCGCAGCTGGCCGCTGACGCGGTCGAACCACGGCGCATGCACCTTGTCGGCCGGGCGCAGGTTCTCGTAGACGATCTGCACGCTCTTCTCGCAGGCAGCGAGCGCCAGGCCCAGCAGGCTCAGCGTGCGCAGCCGCGCGGCCGGGTCGGCCGGCATCAGGCTGCGGCGCCGCGCCGCCGGCAGGGCCGCCGCCAGCGTCTCGGCGTGTTCGAGGATCAGGTTCGAGTCGAGCAGCACGCTGCCGTCATCGCACACCAGCGACGGCGCCTTGACCACCGGGCTGATCCGGCGAAACGTGTCGAAGCCCCGGAACACCGAGATCGAGCGGTGCTCGAACGGCAGCCCCAGCAGCTGCAGCGACACCGCGACGCGGCGGACGTAGGGCGAATCGAGCATGCCGATGAGTTGCATGGTGCGGGCGGCGCCTCCTGCGCGAACGACGTCAGAGCGAGAACTCGCAATGTATCGGCGTGTCGGGCTTCGCGCTGGGCTCGGGCATGCGGGCGCCATCGGGATCGAGCCGCCAGAGGCGCAGGCGGCAGCGTCGGGCGTCGGTGATGAACTCCGACTGCGCAGCGGCACGCCGGCCTGGATGCTCACCACGCGTCCTTGCCCTTGACCACCGGTACGTCGAGCCGCCAGAGGGTCTTGCACGAGCGTTCGGGGTCGATGTGCGCATAGGTGCCCCAGGTCTTGAACCGCGGCTGCGCGGTGGGGCCCGGCGGCGGCTGGAGTAGTGGCTGGCGCAGCCGGACAGCAGCCGCGGCAACAGCGCGGCGGCGGCCCGGGTCGCACGGACCCCTTTCGTCATCGTCGTCGTCGCCGGAGTTATTCGCAGGTCCCGGAGATCACCATCGAACCTTCCATCAGCACGAAGGGCTTCTTTGCCTCGAATGCGTACTCCTCCACCCGGATGGCCGAGAAGTGGACACCGCCGCCCGTGGCAGGCGCCACCGATGTGGCCACGAAGGAGCTCTCGCTGTTGCCAGCGGCCAGCACCTGCACCCGGCCGTCGACGCGTCCGAAGGCCGGCGTCGAACCGGGCCCCACGGCAGGTCCCGCGGCCGGCCGCCCGGCCGTGCGATCCACGGTGAACACCACGCCGATCAGGTAGGGATTGGCCGGCCGGGCGATCGCGCCGTTCGGGCCCTGCTGGATCAAATGTTCGACCACCTCGCAGCGGTAGGTGCGTTCGCCGGCCGAGGAGGCGACCGGCAGCCACAGCAGCAGCGAACCTGCCAGGACCGGAATGAGCCCCCGCCGGCTCCCACCGCAAGCACGGCCCTCGAGGGGCCGCCGCGGATGGGCATCGAGCGACCCGACGGGGCCGCCGTCTCCGCCGGTTCGAGCCGGCGTGAGGGCGCCATGGCGCCTGCAATTGTTCATCGGTGACCCCTCTCCCCGGTGCGAGCGGCGCCAGTGTACGCAGCGCCAGGTGCGCCGAACGCGCGACAGCCGGCGCCGGCTACAGCCACTCGGGCGTGATCGACAGAGCGGCGGGCACCGTCTCGGCTTCCTCGAACTGCGAAGCGCGTGCCGAATGCAGCGTCGCCGCATCGCTCACCCCGGGCAGCACCGTGTCGGCACCGCAGATCGGGCACAGCGCCGTGGTGTCGTCGTGGATCCAGTGGCGAACGTCGGCGGGCGTGAAGCTGCCCAGGCAGGTATAGCACCCGGCGCTGGCGGAGCGCGCCAGCGCGGCGCGGTTGTTGAACGACAGGAAGGCCGCGTAGCTCATGCGAATGAGCGTAGTTCCAGCGCCCGGCACCATCCACCCCGCCGGAGGGGGATGGTGGGGGCCCGCCGTGAAACGCGGCGTCCAAGCTGGGGAGTGCCTGCGCCAGGCTGGCTCGCGCATGCACGGCCCCGGGTCTGCGGCCCGCCCACAACGGTGCAGCAGCGCCGGCAGCGTTCTGCAAATGCAAAAAGACACCGGCTGCCGGACAGGCAGCCGGTGCAAATGGGTATCGAGCCCTGCCGCGAGCGCGACAGGGTCAGGATCGATACACCATGACGACCACTCAGAACTGATAAGCCACGCGGGCGAAGATTTCGTTGTTGTGCTGAAGGCCGTCGACGAAGTCGCGGTACTCGCCCTTGTTCTGGGAGTACACGGCGTTGAGGTAGAGGTCGGCCTGGATCGACTTGGTGGGCTTCCACTTCACGCCCGGCTGCGCGTACCAGCCGCCCTTGAGATCCGTCAGGATCGCGAAGTCGAAGCGGTACTCCAGCGTCGGAGAAGGCTGCTGCAGCGCCAGCGCCACCGCGTTGAAGCCGCCCGACTGCCCGCTCGGGGACTCGCCCGGGGTGTTGCCCACGCCGCCG
>NZ_AZSN01000030.1:0-35855 GCF_000576225.1 Methylibium sp. T29-B
CGGGACGGGCGGCGGGGCTGGCCCGCGCGGGGGGTCGCGCCGGTTCGGCGCGCGGTCTCTTGTCTGTTCTTCATCGTTGTCTCCTCGCTGCGTGGGTTCCTTGGATGGAATCGAATGCACACCTTCTCTTGGAGCGGGCAGTCCCCTGCCCGCGCGTCTTCACTCCTGGGTTCGGGGCGGCGGCGTCTGCGGCCTCAGGCGGGCTGGAGCGCCGCAGGGTCTTGTCGTCGCTGCCCGGGGTCTCGGCGGTCACGAAGCGGGGCTTGAAGACCACGCACCAGGCCGGCACGATGAGCATGGCGGCGACGGCGTTGACGATGAATCAGCGCCGCGAGCGTGCGGCGCGACGGCCTGCCCGTCGTGCCGCGCACGCCCGGGTTATCGTCCAGCTTGGTCATCGGAGTCTCCTCTCCACTCTGTTGATTGATTGAGCTCACACATGCCAGGGGCCCGGCTTCTGTCGAGCCGGTGCCCTGCATTCGTTTCGGCAGTCAGGCCGCCTGTGCCGCGGCGGCCGGGATGGCGGCATGGCCGCCCGTGACGAACTTCGGCTTGAACACGACGCACCACGAGGGCACGATCAGCATGGCCGCCAGCGCGTTGACGACGAGCATGAAGCTCAGCAGGATCGCCGCGTCGGACTGGAAGCGCAGGTCGGACAGGAAGATCCACATCACCACGCCGGCGATCAGCGTGACGGCGGTGAAGCTCACCGCGTAGCCGGTGGTCGAGAAGGCGCGGACCGCCGCCTCCCGCACGTCGCCGACCTGCTCCATCTCCTCGCGGATGCGGTCCATGAAGTACACGGCGTAGTCGATGCCCACGCCGACCCCCACCGCGATCACCGGCACCGTGTTGACGCTGATGCTGATGCCGCGCCAGGCCATGAAGGCGTAGGTCATCACGGTCGCGAACAGCATCGGCAGCACCATCAGCCAGCCCGCGTGGAAGGACTGGTAGTACGCCATCACGAGCAGGAAGGCCGTGGTCATCACCACCGGGATGATGATCATGTGGTCGGTGTGCAGCGCCTCGTTGGCCGCGGCGCTGACGCCGATCAGCCCGCCGCCGAGCTCGATCTTCAGCCCCGGCACGCGCGACTCGATCAGCGCCTTGCCCTCCTCCGCCAGCGCGACGGCGCGGTTGATCGTCTCGGCGCGCTGGTCCTTGTAGAAGAACACCATGTTGGCCTCCGTCTCGTCGGGGTTGACGAACTCGGCCAGCGCGCCCGGGATCGGGCTCGACGCCATGTAGGTGAACATCAGCCCGCCGACCTCGGCCTCGTTGTCGGGGATCTGCATCCAGCGCGGGTCGTCGCTGTGGGTGATGCGGTTGACCGAACGCACCACCGCCGGCAGCGCCTTGACGCCGCCGAGCGCCGGGTCGGACTGCATATGGGCCTGGAAGGCCTCGATCGCGCGCAGCACCTCGGGCCGCTTGATGCCGCCCTTCTCCTCGGTGCGGGCGATGATGTGCAGCTCCTCCGAGCCGGGGAAGCGCGCGTTGATCGCCTGGGTCGAGACGTTGTAGTCGTGGTCGCGCTTGAGGATCGGCGAGCCGGCCTCCGATTCGCCGACCTGCACCTTGGCCGACATCATCGCGCCCCAGACCATCAGCACGCCGGAGACGGCGAGGATGGTCGCGGCGCCGGTGAAGGTGCCGCCGGTCTTGGTCATGACCGTCGCCAGGACGTTGCGCATGCCCTCGTTCTTGTTCTCCATCTGCTTGGGCTGGGGCAGCACGGTCAGCGCCAGCGGCACCATGAAGTGCACGGTGAAGATGACGGCCAGGCCCCAGAAGCCGGCCGAGATGCCGAGCTTCCAGTTGAAGGGCGCGGCGCCGAGCACCAGCACCGCGATGCCGATCGCATCGACCACGATCGCCAGCGAGCCGGGGCGGAACAGCGCGTCGAGCGCGTTGCGCGCGGCCTGCTTGCCGTTGTGCGTGATGGCCAGCTCCTCGTAGTAGCGCGCCACCAGCTGCACGCCATGCGAGGTGGCTCGCGCGGCGATCAGGAAGGGGATCGGCATCGACAGCGGCTCGAGGTTGAAGCCCACCGCGGCCATGAAGCCGAGGCCCCAGATCGAGCTCAACGCGATGCCCACCAGCGGCAGGAACACGCCGTAGAAGCGCCGGAAGTAGACGATCAGCAGCATCGCCAGCAGCGCCAGCGTGTACATCATGATCGCGATGATCTGGTTCAGGTAGGTGTAGACCCAGCCTGTCAGCACCGGGTTGCCGGTGACGTAGACCTTGTGGCCCGGCTGCTCGAGCTTGGCCCGCACCTCCTGCAGCGCGGCGAAGGTCTTGGCGTAGTCGATGTCGCCTTCGTTGAGCTGCACCTTGACCAGCGCGGCCTTCAGGTCGGGCGAGACGAGCAGGCCGTAGATGCGCGGGTTGGCGATCACGTCCTTGCGCAGCTGCTCGAGCTCCTCCGGCGTGCGCGTGGCCTTGCGCACGTCGTAATAGTCCTCGGAGGCGAAGTTGCCGTCGGCGGTGAGGTAGACCTTGCGCGCCGTGCGGTGGGTGAGGCTGGCGACGAGGTTGTGGTTGACGCTGGGCAGGCTGTCGAGGCCCTGGGTCGCGTCGTACACGAGCTTGAGCGTCGTGTCGTTGAAGATCGTGCCCTGCTCGACCTCCACCGCCATCACGATCATGTTGGCGCCGCCGAAGGTCTCCTTGATGCGGTTGTAGGTCTTGATGTAGTCGTGCTTCTGCGGGAGCAGGTCGCTGAAGTCGGTGTAGACCTTCAGCGCCGGCAGCTGCGTGGCGAAGCCCAGCGTCACGGCCAGGATCATCCCGAGCACGTACTTCGGATTGGCGAAGAGCCATTCCTCGCCGCGCATCAGCACGGCGACGATCCAGCTGCGCATGCTCTTCATTGCTGCACTCCCTTCAGAACCTCGGCGACGGCGAGCTTGCCCGGCGCCGACACCACATGCAATGCGCCGGCCGCCCCGGCGACCAGCAGCGAGTTGGCGTCGAGCACCGCGCCCGACGTCAGGTAGGCCGGCACCGCCAGCCCGTGGTCGAAGCGCTCCCAGGCCTCGCCCTTGAGCACGACCATCTGGCCGCCGGCGCCCAGGCCGTAGAGCTCGCTGCCCTGGCGCAGCAGCGAATACATCGGCGCACCGCTCGGGTTGGGCTGCGGCGCCCAGGTCTTGCCGCCGTCGGCGGTGTGCAGCAGCACGCCGCCGATGCCGGACGACCAGCCCTTCTGCGCGTCGACGAAGACGGTCGAGTAGGGATAGAAGTCGCCGGCGATGGCCGGCAGCGGCGTCCAGTTCGCGCCGCCGTCGCTGGTGGTCAGCACGGTGCCGAACTCGCCGGTGATGTAGCCGCGCTGCTCGTCGACGAACTGGATCGTCGTCAGGATCGCGTCCTCGCCGAAGTCCTGCTTGTTCCAGGTCGCGCCGCGGTCGGCGCTGCTCAGCACGGTGCTGTGGCTGCCGGCGACCCAGATGCGGCCCTTCGGGTCGCAGGTCACCGCCATCGGGTCGACCTGCTTGTCCAGCGGCACGGCCTTCCACTGCTGGCCGGCGGCATCGCCGATCCACAGCTTGCGGTAGAAGTCGATGCCGACGAAGCCGCCGTCGGGGCAGGCCGCCAGCGCGATCACCGAGGCCGGGCCGGCGAGTTCCTGGCGCGCCCAGCTCTTACCGACGTCGGACGAGACGACGATCGCGCCGCTGGCGGTGCCGGCGACGAGCACCTTGCCATTGTTCGATGCGGCCTGGAAGGTGTCGTTGCGCTGCACGGGCTTGGCGCGCTCGGCCTGCACCGGGCCGAAGTCGGGGGCCTGCACGCAGGCGGCCAGCGCGAGGCTGCTCGCCAGCAGGGCGGTGAGAAGGGGTTTCATCGGGGAGCTCATTGGAAGTCGGGTTCGTTCAGACGAAGCGCATCGAGACCTGGCCGAGATCCTGGAAGCGCACCGAGACGTGGTCGCCGGCGGCCACCGCGATGGCTTCGGTGACCCCGCCGGTCATGATGAAAGTGCCGGCCGGGATCTCCTGGCCGCGCGCGCCCAGGTGGTTGGCGAGCATCGCCACCGCCGCGGCCGGATGGCCCAGCACCGCGGCGCCGGCCGCCATCGCGACGACCTGGCCGTTCTTCTCGAGCACCACGCCGAGCGTGCGCAGATCCAGATCGGCCAGGTCGCGCATGCGACCGCCGACGACGAAGCGCGAGGCCGAGGTGTTGTCGGCCACCACGCTCTTCAGATCGAACTTGAAGTCGCGGTAGCGCGAGTCGATGACCTCGACCGCCGGCAGCACGAAGTCGATCGCCGCCAGCACCGCGCCGACATGGCAGCCGGGGCCCTTCAGCGGCGCCTTGGTGACGACGCAGATCTCGGCCTCGACCTTCGGGTGGATCAGCTCGGCGGTCCGGATCTCGCCGCCGTCGGGGCGGCTCATGTAGTCGGAGACGAAGCCGAACACGGGCACGTCGACGCCCATCTGCTTCATCTTCGCGAAGGAGGTCAACCCGGCCTTCAGGCCGACGGTCTTCTGGCCGCGCGCCTCCTTGCGGGCGCGGATCGCGTCCTGCACCGCGTAGGCGTCGTCCCAGTCCATCTGGGGGAAGTCGTCGGTGATCTTGGTGACGTCGCGGGCGTTCAGCTCGGCGCCTTCGAGGTGCTCGGCGAGCTGGGCGATGGTCTGTGCGTTGAGGTTCATGCGGTGCTCTCCCGGCTCATTCGACGAAGCGCACCGAGGTGCTGCCGAGGCCGCCGACGCTGCAGGTGAAGCAGTCGCCCGCCTTCACCGGCACCAGCGGGCTCTGCGAGCCCGAGAGGATCACGTCGCCGGCCTTCAGCGCGATGCCGAGGCGGCCCAGGGTGTTGGCCAGCCAGGCCACCGCGTTGACCGGCGAGCCCTGCACCGACGCGCCGGTGGAGGTGGAGACGATCTCGCCGTTCTTCTCCAGCACCATGCCGGCGACCGCGAGGTCGAGCTCGCGCGGGCTGCGGCGCACGCCGCCGAGGCTGAAGACGCCGCAGGAGGCGTTGTCGGCGACGGTGTCCTGGATCTTGATCTTCCAGTCGCGGATGCGCGAGTCGACGATCTCGAAGCAGGGCAGCACGAAGTCGGTCGCGCGCAGCACGTCGGCGGCGGTGACGCCGGGGCCGGTCAGGTCGCGGGCCAGCACGAAGGCGACCTCGGCCTCGGCCTTGGGCTGGATCAGCCTGGCGACGCTGACCGCCTCGCCCTCGTTGAAGACCATGCCGGAGAGCAGCTGGCCGAAGTCGGGCTGGTCGACCTTCAGCATGTCCTGCACGACCTTGCTGGTCACGCCGATCTTCTGGCCGATGATGCGTTCGCCGGCCGCCACGCGGCGCTCGATCATGCGCAGCTGGATGCGGTAGGCATCATCGATGGTGATGCCGGGCTCGCGCTCGGTCAGCGGCGCGACCGGCGTGCGGGCGAGCAGCGCTTCGTAGAGCTCGTCGCCGTAGGCGGTGATCTGTGGGGCGTCCATCTCGGTTCTCGGATTCAGGCGGCGGCGCGGTCGGCTTCGGCCAGGAAGTCGCCGACCAGACGCACGAAGCGCTCGTTGTGCTCGATCTGCGTCCAGTGGCCGCAGCGGCCGAAGACATGCAGCTGGCTGCGCGGGATCCAGTTCGCCAGCGTCAGCGAGGTTGCGACCGGGATCACCTGGTCGTCGCGGCCGTGGATGACCAGCGCCTCGTGCGGCAGCGCGCGGATCGCGGCCTCGGGGCTGGCGAGCTTCTCGATCCCCTGCTGGCGCGGCGCCGGGAACATCGCGCCGAAGCTCTCCTGGAAGCCGGGGCGGATGCTGGCCTCGTAGCGCAGCTTCGCGAGCTCGTCGTTGACCAGCGTGCGGTCGAAGGCGAACACGTCCATGATCCTGCGCATGTTCTCGAACGAGGGCGTGTAGCCCCACACCGCGTCGAGCCCCGCGGTCAGCGGGAAGCTCACGCCGGCGCTGCCCATCAGCACCAGCCGGCGCACGCGCTGCGGGTGGCGGATCGCCACCGCCAGCGCCAGTGCGCCGCCGAAGGAGTTGCCGACCAGGTCGGCCTGGGCGATGTCGAGCGCGTCGAGCAGGTCGATGGCCTGCTGCACCCACGCGTCCATCGTGTAGGCGCCAGCGCGATCCGGCGGGTTCGGCCGCTCGGTGTAGCCGAAACCGAGCATGTCGGGCGCGATCACGCGGCGCTCGCCGGCGAGCTTGGGCAGCACCAGGCGCCAGTTGGCCCAGGCGCTGACGCCGGGGCCCGAGCCGTGGATGAAGAGCACCGGCGGCTGGCCCGGCGCGCTCGCGCCGAGGTCGTGCACGTTGCTCGTAAACGCGCCAGTACGGACGGACTTGGCGATCTCGGGGTTGGTGGTGGTCATCGCCATGCCTCTCAGAGCTTCACGCAGACGTTGCGCAGCTCGGTGTAGAACTCGAGCGAGTGCACGCCGCCCTCGCGGCCGATGCCCGAGGCGCCGGAGCCGCCGAAGGCGGTGCGCAGGTCGCGCAGGAACCAGCTGTTGATCCAGCAGATGCCGACCTTGACCGCGCGCGCCATGCGGTGCGCGGTGCCGACGTTCTCGGTCCAGATCGTCGTCGCCAGGCCGTAGGACGTGGCATTGGCCAGCGCGGCGGCCTCGGCTTCGGTGTCGAAGGGCGCGAGGTGGACGCAGGGGCCGAAGATCTCCTCACGAACCACCGGAGAATCCTCCGACAGGCCGGTCCAGATCGTCGGCTGCACCCAGTGGCCTTCAGCCAAGGCGCCGCTCATCTTGGGCACACCGCCGCCGGTGACCACGGTCGCGCCGTCGGCCACCGCCTTGGCGTAGTAGGACAGCACCTTCTCGCGGTGCTCGGCCGAGATCAGCGGGCCCAGGCCGACGCCCGGCTCCTCCGACGGGCCGATCTTCAGCGCCTCGGCCTTGGCCTTCAGCGCCGCGACGAACCGGTCGAAGATCGGCCGCTGCACGTAGACGCGCTCGGTGCCGAGGCAGACCTGGCCGCAGTTCTCGAAGGCGCTGCGGGTGATGCCGGCCACCGCCTTGTCGAAGTCGGCGTCGGCGAACACGATGCCGGCGTTCTTGCCGCCGAGCTCGAAGCTGACCGGGCGCACGCCCTTCGCCGCGGCCGCCATGATGGCCTCGCCGGTGCGCGTCTCGCCGGTAAAGGTGATCGCGTTGACGCCCGGATGGCTGGTCAGGTACTCGCCGGCCGACTTCGGCCCGAAGCCATGCACGACGTTGTAGACGCCCTTCGGAACGCCGACCTTCTGCATGACCTCGCCCAACAGCGTGGCGGTGGCGGGCGTCTCCTCCGAGGGCTTGACGACGACGGTGTTGCCGCAGGCCAGCGCCGGGCCGACCTTCCAGGTCATCAGCAGCAGCGGCAGGTTCCAGGGGCAGACCACCGCCACCACGCCGAGCGGCGAGCGCAGGGCGTAGTTGATCGCGCTGCCGCCATCGGGCGTGGTCATCTCGAAGCTCTCGGTCGGGACGTTCTTGATGACATCCGCGAAGATCTTGAAGTTGGCAGCGCCGCGCGGGATGTCGACGTGCGAGGCCAGCGACAGCGGCTTGCCGGTGTCGGCCATCTCGGCGGCCAGGAAGTCGTCGAAGCGGCGGTTGATCTCGTCGGCCACCGCGTAGAGCAGTTCGACGCGCTCGGCCACCGGCATCTTGCCCCAGGGCCCGTCGAGCGCGGCCTGGGCGGCGCGCACGGCGGCGTCCACTTCGGCCTGGCCGGCCTCGTGGACCATGCCGAGCACGCGGTTGTCGACCGGCGCGCGGTTCGCGAAGGTCTTGGCGGTGGCGACGAAGTCGCCGTCGATGAAGTTCAGGTACTGTTTCATGATTCGTTTCGTTGGCGCTGCGCCTCAGCGCGGCGCGTCCTGCAGTCCGATTGCCGCGAGCCCGGCGCGCGCACACTCGGCGTCCTGCTCGGAGGTCGCGCCCGACACGCCGATCGCGCCGACGCGCAGCGCGCCCTCATGGGCCGGCACGCCGCCGCCCAGCACGACCAGCCGCGGGCGCACCGACAGGCCGACCTTGCGCATCTCGTTGTCGGCCAGCACGCCCGCCCAGCCCTCGGTCGGGAAGCCGAAGCTCACGGCCGTGTAGGCCTTGTCGATCGCGATGTCGATCGAGTGCAGGAAGGCCCCGTCCATGCGCCGCAGCGCAAGCAGCACGCCGCCGGCATCGACCGCCGCGGCGACGACGCGCACGCCCAGCTTTTCGGCGTGCGCGATCGCCGCCTCGACGGCGGCTTGCGCGGCCTGGCTCGACAGATTGCGCAACGGAATCGTGGGGTTCGTCATGTTGAAAGTCGGTGAAGGTGCTTTGATCGCCGGTCCCGCCGCAGCCCGCCCAGCAGACGCCGCGGATCCGGCTTCGCCGGGCCGCTGGCGTCGCCCCCTCGAGGGGGAGCGGCGCAGCCGCAACGGGGGTGGTTCAAGTCACCACCGACAGGAAGGCCTCGTTGAGCTTGCGGTCGTGATAGAAGATCGCGCGGCCGAGCTCGTCGTCGGTCCAGGTCAGCGTGGGCCGGTCCGGGTAGGCGATGTAGCCGCCGGAGAAGACCTCGTTGCGGTTGCCGCTCGGGTCGAAGAAATAGATCGTCTCGCCGCGCGTGATGCCGTGGCGCGTCGGGCCGATGTCCAGCGAGACGCGGTGGCGCGTGATGATGTCGGCCGCCTTCAGCACCTCGCCCCAGTTGTCGAGGATGAAGCTGGCGTGGTGGAACTTGTTCTTCTCCGGATGGCGGATGAAGGCCACGTCGTGCGGCTTGTTCGAGCAAGTCAGGAATGCGGCGATCTGCAGCCGGTCCGGACCCGCGACAACCTGCTCCGCCAGCTTGAAGCCGAGCACTTCGGTGAACAGCTTCACCGTGCCGTCGAGGTCGTCGCCGTACAGCAGGCAGTGGTCGAAGCGCGTCGGCGACATGCCCTTGAGGTTCTCCGGATAAACCTCCGGGTTCTCGAGCGGCATCATGTTGCCGACCTTCTCCTTCTCGGCGTACAGCTCGATCACGTGGCCGGTGGGCGTGGTGAAGCGGAAGCGCTCGCCGGTCTTGAGCATCTCGCCGGCCTCGACCCATTGCATCTCGGTGGCCAGGCCGCTGGCCTTCACGTTGTCGGCGAGCTTCTTCAGCGTGGCCGTCGAGTCGACCCGGAAGCCCATGAAGTCCATGCCGGCAGCTTCGGCCTCGCGCAGCACGACGCTGTGATGGTCGTGCTCGTCCCAGGCCTTGAAGTAGACGCGGCCCTGGGGATCGCGCGCGGTCTCCCACAGCCCGAGGACCTGGCTGTAATGCTTGACGGCGGCGGCGAGGTCGAGCACGCGCAACTGCACGTGACCGGGGCGCAGAACACCTGTGAGTGCCATCGGATGTCTCCTTGTGTGTGAGTGAGGTCGGGTCAGGAACGATGGGCCGCGGCGAGCGCGGCATCGAGGAAGGTGGAGCGGGCATGGCTGCGTTCGATGCAGCGCGCGAGCTTGTCGACCGCCGAGAGCCGCACATCGCTGGTCGGGTAGGCGCGGCAGGCCAGTACGTAGCCTGCGGCCTGTTCGTCGACCGTGACGTGCTCGCGGCTCATCTTCTCGGTGCGCACCGTGCCGGACTCGATGCGCACCTTGCAGACGCCGCAACCGCCGCCGCGGCACCCCACCGGGATGCCCTTGCGCGCGAGGGCCTCCATGCCGCCAAGCAGGGTGCAGCTGGCCGAGCAGCCGTAGGCTTCGCGGGTGTTCTCGATGTGGACTTCGTATCGCTCCATGGTCGGCTCATGTGTGCCGCACAGCGATGTCGGCACGCGTCCTTGTCTCCTGACCTGCGTGGCCGGCGGCCCGCGTTTCGATGCGCGGGTCCGTCGTCACGGTGCGTAAAGATAGAAAGACGGCTCGATACTGTCCAATACTCGATTTCGCAGAGTCGATACCATTTGGGTATTGGCGGTCAGTGACAACCCGGAGGCGTGGACCATGGAGATGAGGCAAATGCGCGAGTTCCTCGTGTTGGCCGAGGAACGCAACTTCCGGCGTGCGGCGGAGCGCCTGCACATGGCGCAACCGCCGCTGACGCGACAGATCCGCGCGCTCGAAGAAGAGATGGGCGCGCCGCTGTTTCTGCGCACGCCCAAGGGCGTGGATCTCACCGAAGCGGGCCAGGCCCTGCTGGAGGAAGTGCCCAACCTGCTGCGGCTGGCCGAGCGCGCCAAGCAGCGCACCCAGCTCACCGGCAAGGGGCTGATCGGCAAGCTCGAGGTCGGCGTGTTCGGCTCGGGCGTGCTGGACGTGATCCCGCGGCTGCTGGCCCGCTTTCACGATGAGCGCCCCGAGATCGAGATCGAGCTGCATCACCTGAGCAAGGCCCAGCAGATCGAGGCGCTGCGCGACCGGCGCATCATGGTCGGCTTCAACCGCCTGTTCCCGCCCCAGCCCGACCTGGCGATCGAGACGGTGCTGCGCGAGCGCCTGATGGTCGCGATGTACAAGACCAACCCGCTGTGCCGCAAGCGCGAGATCACGGTGCGCGACATGGACAACGCGCCGCTGATCGTCTATCCGGCGTCGCCGCTGCCGGGTCTGGCGCAGCAGGTCGCGAACGCCTTCCACAGCGAGGGCGCGCGGATGAACGTCGTGCAGTACGTCGAGGACGTGCTGACCTCGATCGCGCTGGTGGCGGGCGGCTTCGGCATCAGCGTCGCGACCGAGTCGACCGCGAGCCTGCAGCTGCCGGACGTGGTCTACCGGCCGCTCGCCAGCCGCACCTTGAAGGACATCGAGCTGGCCTGCATCCACCGCCGCGACGACGCCTCGCCTATCCTCGCGACCTTCCTCGACGTGGTGCGCGAGTTCGCGAAGGAAAGAGCCCGCTGAGCGCATCGCCGCGGTCCGGTCAGAGCTTGCGGAACAGCGGGCTGCGCGGCCCGCTGCCGGCCGCGTCGGCGGCGGTGAAGAACTTCTCGGTGTAGATGTCGCGCTCGAACAACCGCCCCTGCATCAGCGTCGCGATGCAGCCTTCGATCATCGGCGGCGGCCCGCACAGATAGGCCTTGTGGCCGCGGAAGTCGCCGTCGAAGCGTGCCTTCAGCGCCTCGTGCGCATAGCCGCGCGCACCGCTCCAGTTCGAGTCCGCCGGCAGGTCCGACAGCGCCGGCACGTAGCTGAAGTTCGGGTGCTTGGCCGCGAGGCCCTCGAACAGCTCGCGGAAGTAGAGCTCGCCCTCGTTGCGCGCACCCTGCACCAGCGTGATCGGAAGCCGGCAGCCCTCGGCCAGCAGGTCGAGGATCATCGACTTCGGGCTCGACAGCCCCGAGCCGCCGGCGACGAAGATCAGCGGGACGCCCGCCGACTTGCGCACGAAGAAGCGCCCGCTCGGCGCGGTGAAGTGCAGCGTCTGGCCGACCTGCAGCGTGTCATGCAGCCAGCCGGTGGCACGGCCCTCGGGCACGCGGCGGATGTGCAGCTCGATCAGCGCTTCCGCCGGGCTGTTGGCGATCGAGAACGCGCGCTCGCCCTCGACGCCCGGCACCTGCAGCATCACGTACTGGCCGGCCTGGAAGGACACCGGCCGGTCGGGCTTCAGCCACAGTCCACGGATGGTGGGCGTGAGCATGCGCGCCTCCACCAGCTCGGCGCGGTAGTCCTCCAGCGGCAGGAACTGCGCGTCGGGGTCCTCGTCGATGTCGGCCTCGACGACGATGTCGGTGCTGGCCGTCGCGCAGCAGGCGAGGATCTTGCCCTCGTCGCGCTCGAAGTCCATCAGCGCGAAGCTCGACGAATGGTTGTGCTCGCACTCGCCCTCGAGCACCTGGACCTTGCAGGTGCCGCACACGCCGTGGCCGCAGGCATGCGGCAGCCAGACGCCGGCGCGCAGGCAGGCGTCGAGCACGGTCTGCCCGTCGCGCACCGCGACCGCCTGGCCCAGCGGCTCGATCGTGATGCGATAGCTCACGTCAGCTCCGCGAACCGCCGATGCCGCGCAGCCCCGGCGTGCGGAAGCGGATCACCGACTTGTGCACCAGGCCGTTGTCGGCCAGCGACTTGTCGGCGTCCGGCTTGAACGGCGCGCCGCCATGCGTCCAGACCGCCTTCGACCAGTCGATCACGGCGAAGTCCGGGTGGCTGCCGTAGACGCCGGGCAGCACCTCGCCGAGCAGCGCGCCGAAGGGCATGGACGGCGGCAGCGGCAGCGCGACCGGCGAGCAGAACAGCAGGTGCTCGTCCCAGCAGATGTAGAGCAGGCGGTTGCCGTGGAACTTGTCCTCGGTGTCCTGCTGTGGGCCCGCGTAGTCGGGCTTCAGGGCGATGGTGGGCATGTCGGGGCTCCTCGGCTCAGGCGGCCTTGGGCTCGGTGGCGGGAGGCGTCAGGTCCTGGCCGGTCCAGCGCTCCCAGTTGCGGCGGTCGGGCGAGGTGGCGAAGTCGCCGCTGTCGGCCCCGGGCTTCACGTGGTAGTAGTCGAGCACCGCGGCCAGCGGGTTGAAGCCCGGCGCCGTCGGGTCGGTGCCCTCAAGGAAGCAGTTGCCCTGGTAGATCTGGTGCACCGGCATCCAGGCCTGGACGTACTTCTCGGGTTCTTCCTTGAAGATGTCCATGCAGCCGTCCGAGCAGCAGTGGTACTTCATGCCGTGGTAGGAGGTCTCGCGCAGGCTGATGCGCGTCGGGTCCGTGACCTCGGTGAAATGGCACGGCACCTGGCAGACCTGGCACAGCATCGGCAGCGTGTCGTTGCGCCACATCTTCCCGTGCTCCTTCTCGTAGGCGGCCAGCCACTCGAAGCGCGGGCGGTAGATGGCGTCGAAGCTCTCGGGGTACTTCTGGCTCAGCCAGTCGAGCTCGTCGGGCTGCGGCACCCAGGTCAGGAAGTCGGCCGCGTGGCCGTAGTTGTTGAAGGTCGCCCAGGCGATGTGCGAGAGGTGCTGCTTCTCGGCGGTGGCGATCTCGTGGTACTTCGGCATGCGGATGCCGTAGCGGGCCAGGTCCTGGAACAGCGCGCCGCCGTTCTGCTCGAAGTACATCTCCCAGGCCTCGGCCCAGCTCATCACGCGCTTGGGCAGCATGTAGTCCATCATCATCGCCACCAGCGTCAGCAGGCGGTGGCCGCGCCAGAACCACTTGTCGATCCACTTCTGGATGATCGGCACGTTGCCCGGGTCCTGTTCGAGCATGAACTTCACGACCTCGAGGCCCAGCGTCATGTGGCGCGACTCGTCGGACTGCGCCGAGAAGCCGAAGGTCACGGTCGCCATGTCGCCGTTGAAGGCGGCGCCGCTCATGAAGGGCATGAACAGCAGGTTGGTCAGCACGTACTCGAAGGAGAACGAGATCGCGGTGACGAACTCGAAGGGCCCCGCGGTCATCGCGTCCTCGAAGTAGGACTTGGGCACCGACAGGTACCAGATGCGGTCGTGCATCCACTGCGGGTCGTGCAGCCCGTCGAAGTACTTGTTGAAGTGGCTGATCGTGTGGAACTGCGTCTGCGCGTGGCGCAGCTCGTCGATCGACTGCATCTGCGCCGCCACCCGCGCGCCGACGCCGCGGAAGGCACGGCCGGCCATCGCGTAGCCGCGGTGCGCCTGGTACTCGAGCGGCGACACGCCGGTCAGGAACAGCTTCAGGGTGCTCAGGTAGCGCGGATCGCTGATGTTGAACTGGCCCTGGTTCTGCTGGAACGCATCGATGATCGCGTAGAGCTTCTTCTCCTTCTCGCCCTGGAACTTCCAGTAGGCGTCCATCGTCAGGCGGAACGGGTCCTCCCACTTGTCCCAGTCGTGGATCTTGATGCCCTCGAACTGGTCGAAGGGGAAGACGTCGTCCATAGACTGGTAGGTGGTCTCCCAGCCCAGGCCGCGGGTCATCATCGCGTAGCGTTCCTTGATGCCCAGGCGCTTGGCGGGCTTGGCGGCGGCGGTTTGGCTCATGCTTGTCTCCTCGTACGGCTGGGCTTGGGATCAGGCGCGGGCGCCCCACTGGAGCGTGAAGGCGTCGTCGGTCTCGTCGATGTTCCGGACAGCGAGATCAGGTTCAGGTGCAGCTCCTGCACGTCCCAGTGGCGGCCGAGCTGCTCCTCGACGCTCTCGCGACGGATGACCAGGCGCCCGGGCGAGTCGATCTTCACCATCGCCGGGTACTCGGTGACGGTGGCCTCGGGGTTGTCGGCGACGATGGCCTCGACGATGCCGCGCGAGATGTCGTTGCTGACCAGCGAGATGAAGACCGGCGGGCGGGCAGTGGGGGCGGCGGTGGCGGTGGCGTTCATGTCGGGTCTCCTCAGGCCTCGATGCCCAGGCGGGCGATGCGGGTGTCGAATTCGCTGCGCACGGCGGCCAGCGCCGCGGCGCCCTGCTCGCCGAGCGCCAGCGCGGCCAGCGGCACCAGCGCGCGCTGCACCTCGTCGCGCCAGGCGGCGACCCACTGGCCCAGGCGCTCGGCGTTGGCCGGCGACTCCTGCGCCGCGGTCTTGACGGTGGCGTCGACCCAGCGCGCCGTCTCAGCGTACCAGTCGTTCATGAACTCGGTCAGCATCGCCAGCGCGTTGCCGGTGCGCGGGCTGAGCTCGTCGACGGTGTGGCGGTAGATCAGCGGGTACAGCAGGCCGTCGAACACCAGGTTCTGCGCGACGAAGAGCTCGAACCAGTCCTTGGTGACGAACAGGTTCTCCAGCACGCGGCGCACGCCCTGCCAGGCGGGGTCCGACAGCCAGGCGATCTTGCCGGCGTCGAGCGAGCTGCCCTGGCTGCCGTCGAGCAGCAGGCCGATGCGCGAGAGCTGCTGCGCGATGCCCAGCCGGTCCATCGCCGCGTACGAGCAGGCCTGGGTGACCGCCGTGCCGTAGCCGTAGGCGCAGCAGTAGGTGTTGTTCATGTTGCCGCCCCATTCGTAATGGCGCAGCGGCACCAGCACGCGGGTCAGCGTGTCGCGCGTGGCGTCGTCGAGCGCGCCGAGCAGGTTGCGCTTCTCGGCGAACTCGAACTGCTTGTCCACGCCCTCCTGCTGCTTGGCTCGCGCCATCGTGTACACGCCGTAGTAGTAGTGGCGCGGGTCCTTGAACGCGTACCAGTCGGCCATCACGATGCTGGAGCGCCGCACATCGAACACGTGGTGCTCGGCGTCCCACAGCGGCCGGTAGTGCCAGTTGGTGGTCGGCTGCATGTCCAGCGTCGCCTCCTGGTAGCGCGACGCGGGCTTGTCCGCACCCAGCCGGCGCGCCACGTGCGAGAAGGTCTGGCGGACCGGATGGATGTCGGTGGTCTTGATGTCGACTTGCACGGCCTTGTCTCCTGTGATGCTCTGTCTGCTGTCTGGTTCGCGATCGATCTCGATCAGTCGGTGATGCCGGGGGCGCCGAAGCGCCACTTCATGCGCTCGAAGTCCAGCCGCGCGCCTTCCTCGGCGCTGAGGTGGGTGACCTCGTGCGTCGCGCAGAACTCGCGGAACTGCTCGAACTGCATCACCAGTTCGACCGACAGTTCCGGGTCGCCGACCGCGAACTCGAACTCCACGAAGCGCTCGTCCAGCGTGCCAGTGACACGCACATAGCAGGGCTGGCCGGTCATCCGGGCCGCCGAGCCCGACGACGACCGGGCAGTCTTGGGGGGCGCGAGCTTCATTTGTTCAATCCATCACTTCGGCCCTGGCGAACCGCCTGGACGGACTGATAAGGGCAACGGCCGTGCCAATTGCGCCAAGTGCTTGATTCACAAGCCCTCGACGCCAGCGCCGGCGCGAACCCAGGGTTGCCCCGGATACGGAGCTGATCAGTTGCTGCAGCGCAGCTTGATCATTTGGTGAAGTGCCGGCGCACATGAAAAAGCCGCCCGGCCGCCGAGAGGCGACGGGGCGGCTCGAGCCGCGGGCCGGCGGAGCGCGGTCAGCCGGTCGGCAGGCCCTCCTTCTTGAGCCGGTAGGCCAGCTGCGGCCGGGTGATGCCGAGCAGGCGCGCGGCCTGCGACAGGTTGCCCTTGGCGCGCTGCATCGCCGCCTGCATCATGCGGCGCTCCAGCGACTCGAGGTCGATGTGGTGCTCGAAGGCCTCGTCGCACAGGCGGCCGAGGGCGTCGGGGTGGACCTCGGTCACGCGGCCCTTCGCATCCAGACTGCCCTCGCTGGCGCGCAGCGCCGGTTCACCGAACAGGTGACAGGCCTCGATCGGGCCGTTGGCCGGCGCCAGCAGCACGGCGCGCTCGATCACGTTCTCCAGCTCGCGGATGTTGCCGGGCCAGGCGTGGCTCAGCACCTGGCGCATCGCCTTGTCGGTCAGGCCGCGCAGCTTCTTGTTGTAGAGCTCCCCGTATTTCTCCAGGAAACGCTCGATCAGTGCCGGGATGTCGGTGGTGCGCTCGCGCAGCGGCGGGATCGTGATCGGAAAGGTGTTGAGCCGGTAGAACAGGTCGCTGCGGAAGCGGCCGGCCTGCATGGCCTGCTGCAGGTCGACGTTGGTGGCCGCGACGATGCGCACGTCGATCTTGGTGGCGTGCTCGGAGCCGAGCCGCTCCACCTCGGCCGTCTGCAGCGCGCGCAGCAGCTTCACCTGGGCCGCCAGCGGCAGGTCGCCCACCTCGTCGAGGAACAGCGTGCCGCCGCTGGCGCGCTCGAAGCGCCCGGCGCGCGCCAGCTGCGCCCCGGTGTAGGCGCCCTTCTCCACGCCGAACAGCTCGGCCTCGATCAGCTCGTGGGGGATCGCCGCGCAGTTCACCGCGATGAACGGGCCGCCGGCGCGCGGGCCGTTCTCGTGCAGCCAGCGCGCGAACATCTCCTTGCCCACGCCCGTCTCTCCGAGCAGCAGCACGGTGATCGCGCTGTCGGCCGCGCTGCGCAGCAGCTCGAAGGCGGCGCGGAAGCCCGGCGACACGCCGATCAGCTTGCGGTCGTACTGGCGCCGCGCCTGCACCGCGCGCAGCTGCTCCAGGCCGATGCTGTAGTCGATCAGCTGCTGACCGATCACCTGCGGGCGGAAGTAGCTGAGATAGGCCTCGTCGCGCCAGGCCTCGGCCGGCTGGCCGATGATGCGGCAGCGGCTGTCGCCCTGGCTGCGGCATTCCATTTCCTTGAACACCACCAGCCGGCCCATGAAGGCGCTGGTGTAGCCCGAGGCATAGCCGATCTGCGTCCAGCAGGCCGGCTCCTCGCCGAAGCCGAAATCGGCGATGTTGGCCTCGTCCTCCCAGGAGTTGGTCCACAGGAAGTCGCCGAAGAAGTGTCCGGTGGCAAGGTTCATCTCGAGCGCCACCTTCTCCACGCTGACCGCACCTTCCAGGGCGTGCAGCTGCGGCCCGAGCAGGAAGGCCTCCTCGTTGCTCTTGCCGCTGCCGCGCTGCTTGACCGCCAGTTCGCCGTCGTGACGGCCGGAAGCGAAGCCCATGCGCACCAGCAGGCCGCGGGCGCGCTCGACGCCCAGCGAATCGAACAGTTCCTTGCGCAGCGCGGCCAGCGCGCGCGCGTGCAGCAGCAGCATGCGCTGCTCGTCGAGCCAGATGTGCCCGGATGCCGCACTGAATCTCAGCAGCGACAGAGGATCGCCCACGACAAATCTCCTGCAAGAGCGCGGCCGGGCCGCACGGGCGGGGCTCGAGCGACCCCGTTGACCATCCCGTCCGGATTATCGGAGACGCGGCACGCGCCCCGTCAGCGGGCAGACCCGCTCTTGCCTGACACCAGCGGCAGCACGTTGTCGTGACCGGCGCCACCGAAGGCCTGCTCGCGCAGCAGCGCCAGCTGGTCGCGCACCCGTGCCGCCTTCTCGAACTCCAGGCCGCGGGCGTGCTCCAGCATCTGCTTCTCGAGCAGCTTGATGCGCTTGCCGAGGTCCTTCTCGCTCATCGACTCGATCTCGGCCGCCGCCTGCGCGGCCTTCAGGTCGTCGCCACGGCTCTTCTCGGAATACACGCCGTCGATCAGGTCCTTGACCTGCTTGTTGATGCTGCGCGGCGTGATGCCATGCTCGGCATTGAAGGCGATCTGGCGCTCACGCCGACGCTCGGTCTCGCCGATGGCGCGCCGCATCGAGTCGGTGATCTTGTCGGCATAGAGGATGGCCTTGCCGTTGAGGTTGCGCGCCGCGCGGCCGATGGTCTGGATCAGCGAGCGCTCGGAGCGCAGGAAGCCCTCCTTGTCGGCGTCGAGGATGGCCACCAGCGAGACCTCGGGGATGTCCAGGCCCTCGCGCAGCAGGTTGATGCCCACCAGCACGTCGAAGCTGCCGAGCCGCAGGTCGCGCAGGATCTCCACCCGCTCCACGGTATCCACGTCGGAATGCAGGTAGCGCACCTTCACGCCGTTGTCGGCCAGGTAGTCGGTGAGCTGCTCGGCCATGCGCTTGGTGAGCGTGGTGATCAGCACGCGCTCGTTCGCGTCGACGCGGTCACGGATCTCCTGCAGCACGTCGTCGACCTGGCGGGTGGCCGGCCGCACCTCGACCACCGGGTCCACCAGCCCGGTGGGCCGCACCAGCTGTTCGACCACGTTGCCGGCGTGCTCCTGCTCGTAGGTGGCCGGCGTGGCGGAGACGAACACCACCTGGCGCATCTTGGTCTCGAATTCCTCGAACTTCAGCGGCCGGTTGTCCAGTGCGCTCGGCAGCCGGAAGCCGTACTCGACCAGCGTGGTCTTGCGCGCGCGGTCGCCGTTGAACATGCCGCCGAGCTGGCCGATCAGCACGTGCGACTCGTCCAGGAACATCAGCGCGTCCTTGGGCAGGTAGTCCACCAGCGTCGACGGCGGCTCGCCCGGCGCCGAGCCCGCCAGGTGGCGCGAGTAGTTCTCGATGCCCTTGCAGTGGCCGATCTCCTGCAGCATCTCGAGGTCGAAGCGGGTGCGCTGCTCGATGCGCTGCGCCTCCACCAGC
Organism: Methylibium sp. T29-B; assembly: GCF_000576225.1. Taxonomy (NCBI): domain Bacteria; kingdom Pseudomonadati; phylum Pseudomonadota; class Betaproteobacteria; order Burkholderiales; family Sphaerotilaceae; genus Methylibium; species Methylibium sp. T29-B. The sequence goes on from NZ_AZSN01000030.1 coordinate 18,818, forward strand.
TTGCCGTCGGCCACGAACTCGGCGAGCCGGTTGCGCAGCTCCTCCTTGATGCCCTCGATCGCCGCGAGCACCTGCTCGCGCGGCGTGACGTAGTGGCTGGAGGGGTAGACCACGAAGCGCGGCACCTTCTGGCGGATCTGGCCGGTGAGCGGATCGAACAGCGACAGCGCCTCGATCTCGTCGTCGAACAGCTCGATGCGGATCGCCAGCTCCGAGTGCTCGGCCGGGAAGATGTCCACCGTGTCGCCGCGCACGCGGAACGTGCCGCGCGCGAAGTCGGTCTCGTTGCGCTTGTACTGCATGCGGATCAGCTGCGCGATCAGGTCGCGCTGGCCCAGCTTGCCGCCGGCGCGCACGATCAGCCGCATCTGCGTGTAGTCCTCGGGCTTGCCGATGCCGTAGATCGCCGACACGGTGGCGACGATGATCACGTCGCGCCGCTCCAGCAGGCTCTTGGTGGCCGAGAGCCGCATCTGCTCGATGTGCTCGTTGATCGCGCTGTCCTTCTCGATGAACAGGTCGCGCTGCGGCACATAGGCCTCGGGCTGGTAGTAGTCGTAGTAGCTGACGAAGTACTCGACCGCGTTCTTCGGGAAGAAATCGCGGAACTCGCTGTAGAGCTGGGCCGCCAGGGTCTTGTTCGGCGCGAACACGATCGCCGGCCGCCCCGACCGCGCGATCACGTTGGCCATCGTGAAGGTCTTGCCCGAGCCGGTCACGCCCAGCAGCGTCTGGAACACCTCGCCGTCGTTGATGCCGTCCACCAGTTGCCCGATCGCGGTCGGCTGGTCGCCGGCCGGCGGATAGGGCTGGAACAGCTGGAACGGCGAATCGGGGAACGAGACGAACTCGCCCTCGGGCAGCGCGGATGGGGCGTCGGGGGTGTCGGGCAGGACGTGGGCAGGATCAGGCATCGTGGGCCCCGGTTCGAGCGGGGTGGTTGCGGCGACCCGAGCAGGGCCGGGCCAATCCGCCAGCCTACCGCAAGCGGGATGCCGGGGTCACCCGCGGGTCACCAGCCGCGCCCTCCCCGATGCCGCCGCCCGGTTCACTCCTGGGATGGCATCGTCACGCCGCCATTCAAGGTCGCGGCCGGCCGGCCGGTGCCGGCCTCGTAGAGCGTGGTGCCGGAGAACGCGAAGCTCCGCTCGGCCGCCGGGTTGCCGGCATCTCCGCGAACGCTCATCGACACGCCACCGCAACGCGTGTCCCGGCACGACAGCGTGCCCAGCGTCACGCCATCGATCGTGCCGTCGGAGCCCACGGCCACCGCCAGCGCGCGGCCTTCCAGGTCACGGAAGGCAAAGCGCGTGGGGCCGTCATCGGCCACCTCGAAGCCGGCCCCCCCAGGGCACAGAAATCGATCACGGCGCCCTGGTTGTTCACGATCGTCACGCCACGCCCGGCACACGCCAGCGCCGAGTCGTTGCGATCGGGCTGGGCGCTCAGGACGGCCTTCACGCTCACCGTGGGACGGGCCTGCCCGGCCGCACTGCCAGCGGCGGCCAGGTCCGGGCTGCGCCTCGCGCCGGGCAAGGGCCGTCGCCAACGCTGGCCGGGCGGCAGGGCCTGCAACCGGGTGTCGTCCAGGGTCAGCGCGCGTGCGCCGTTGGCATCGGGGGTGGCCAGCGATGCGCCCTGGCAGGCCACACCGTCACAGACATAGAGACGCTCGGGCGACGTGCCGATCGCCCCCTGCCTGAGGCGCACCGAAATCACCTGCCCCCCGGCGGCGTCGATCGTCATGTGCCAGTTCGACACGCCCTCGGCCTGCGTCCCGTAGCTGCGCACGCTGCCGCTCTGGTGCGTGCGCGTCGCCGACAGACAGCCGCGCTGCAGCAGGCCATCGGCGCCGGTGATGTCGACGTGCTGATGCGGGCAGGACGGCAGCGCGGCGGGCGCCGCAGATGCCGGCACGGCCACCGGGTCGGCCACGACCGGCAGCGCGAGCGGAGCCGGCTGCGGCGCTGCCGTCTCCACCCGGACCGGCTGGACGGCGTCAGCCGGTTGGCTCCAGCGCGCCCACACCAGCCAGCCGGAGAACAGCAGGGCCGACAGCATCACCGTGGCCAGCACCCAACCGCGGCCATGGAGCTCGTCGTCGAGCCAGCGGGGGAGATAGATCATCGTCAGCGTCAGAACGGAGGCAGCACCGCGCTGCCGTTCAACAGGGCCGCGGCACCGCCGCGCAGCCCGTCGGTCACGGTGGTGCCGGAAAAACTGAACCGGCGGCCACTTTCGCTCGCCGGGTCGTCTCCCGGCTGCGTCGTGGCGCCAGAGCAGGCCAGTCCCTGGCACTCGAGGGCACCGATCTGCACGAAATCGACCGCGCCGCCGGCGTCCACCCCGACCAACAGCGTGTCGCCGGCCGCACCGCGCAGGCTGTAGAGGCGGCGCTCGTGCTCCAGGCGGACAACGCCACCACCGCCGGAAGGGCACAGCGTGAGCACCGCGCCGCTGCGCTCGACGATGGAGACGCCGGGCTCGTTGCAGGCCAGGTCGGCATCCTGCTGGTCACCGGGCGCCTTGAGGCTGGCGCTCAGGTGCATCGCCACGCCGTCCTCAGCCGTGAGCACGGCCCGGCTCACTACCAGCGTGCGCCCGCCGTGCGCGTCGCGCGGGCCGATCGAGAAGCCGGCGCACGTGTCTTCCTCGCAGCGGTAGTCGCCGCGACCGGGCGCTGACAGGCTGGCCGCCATCACCCGTCCGTCCCCGCTGTCCACGCGGAGCGTCCAGTCGGAGACGCCCTGCGGTTCGAGCACGTAGCTGCGCAGGTCGCCGCTCTGCAGCATGCGGGTGGTCGCCACGCAGGCCCGCTGCACCTTGCCGTGCGCCGTCACGAGATCCAGTTGCTGGTAGGGGCAGGTCTGAAGCGCAGGCTTTCCCGGCGCGGCCGTGCCGCCCGCGTCGATGCGAACGCCGGGCTGCATCGGCAGCCCGACCCGCACCGCCACGTCCGGACCTCGCGGCGACACAGCCACCGCCGGCACCGGCGCCGGCGAGGGCTGATCGCGCCAGAGATTGGTGCCGACGGCCACCAGCAACACCGCCAGCACCGGCAGCAGCAGGAGCAGCCACCCCAGGTGGCGTGGCCGCTCGTCGAACCAGAGGGAGTTCCTGCTCATGTCAACGTCGAGGGCCTCGCTCCCCTCACCCGCTTCCGGCTTCTGGCCTCAGGGCTTGCAGACGTAGCCGCTGGTGCTGATGCTGATGATGGGCTGCCCCTCCTCGCCGCCCTCGCGTACACGCGTCTTGAAAGTGATGTTGGCCGGCGCCGTCTCCACGCCGTTCGGGCAGGTCACGCGGTGGTAGACCCAGGCGCTGATCGGGTTGTTCTTCGAGTACGGCTCGCAACGCTCCGGATCGCTGGCGTTGACGTCGGTGCGGAACGCGACCTTGGTGTTGTCGCGCGTGATGGTCTGGTTGAGCCCGCTGTTCGTGCGCCCCACGTACTCGACGTACTTGGTCGACAGCCCGGTGTCGACGCTGGTGCCGCTCGTGCCCATGTAGTACCCGGCCTCGACGGTGGCGGTCGAAGGCACGGTACGGAAGAAGTCGTTGATCTCGAAGGTGAGGTTGGGCGGGTTGGCGACCGTGGTGTTCAGGATCGCGCGGGTGGCGAACACGTAGACCTTGCTGGCATTGCAGGTGGTGGTGCCCGAGCCGGCGCAGTAGACCCGGTCGTACAGCGTGCCCACGGTCTTGGCCGGGCTGCCGGTCTGCAGTGTGTAGGAGGTCGCGGCGACCGGCGTCGACGCATAACCCGGCATCGCGGCGCTGCCCGGCAGGCCGGTGAACTTGCCGGTGGCGAGCGACGCCGACTGCTGTTCGACCGGCAACTGGTCGCCGGTCGGCGCCACGCCGGTGTTGGTGCAGGTCGCCGGCGTCGGCGAGACGACGGTCTTCGGGTTGACGGTCTGCAGGATCGTGCCGGAGGTCGGCAGCGACACCCATTGGGCTTGGGCGGGCATGGCGACGCCGAACACGGCGGCGACCGCCGCCAGCGCGGTCAGGTGAGAACGGATATGCATGGTGGTCTCCAGTTGTGGGTTGCTCTCGGGTCCGCGACGCGTCAGTCGTCGTCGTCCTCTTCGGGCGCGCACGCTTCGCTGGTGCACACCGGCTGGTAGCCCAGCGCGTAGATGCTGTTCTGGTCGACGTCCTCGTTCTCCGAGTTCAGCAGGCGCAACGCGAAGTCCTGGAGGCTGTAGCCCTCGGGAGCGCGCGTCTTGGTCAGCAGCCACGGCGAGTTCGGGCTGCTCGGGCCGCTCGCCTCGGCGGCGTTGGCGTCGATGCGGAAATCGACCCAGGCGTTGTTGCGCGGCGGCTTCGCGGTGTCGTACTCGTTCAGGCCCGCGAAGGTGCGGCCGGCGGCCTTGAGAAGCTTGGTCGCCGCCGGGCTGCCCGCGAAATAGGCGACTTCCACCGCCTTGTCGGTGCGAACCTGGCGCAGCACGTCGTTGACGTTGAAGGCGGCGCCCGTCTCGTCCCACTGGTTCGCGTTCATCTGCACGCGCACGCCGAAGATGAAGAGCTTCTTGTCGGTGCAGTGCCGCCACACCTTCTCGAGCTGGGTGCCCACGCTCACGCCATTGATGATGATCGGCGCGGAGCGCGACGCCACCAGATCGAAGCCGCTCTCGCCCGGCAGGCTGGTGACCTTGCAGGTCGTCACGCCGCTCGAACTCGTCGGGTTGCAGGTCTTCAGCACGTTGGCGCCGTTTGCGCTCAGCGTCTCGAAACCCGCGGCCTGCGCCGCGCCGGTACCGGCCAGCACCAGGCCGATGGCCATGGCCATGCCACGCCGCCGCAGCGGCAATCTCTTCTTCATGTCGGTCTCCTCTCTCCGTTGGAACGCCACACCCGCCGGCCCTTCCGGCGGATGCCACCCTCCCGCCTCGCGGGAAGCCCCTTGATCTGTCATCCGCCCTTCCCTGCAGACCGTCGCGCGCGGCGCACTAGGGCGGCGGCGCGACGAAGCTTCCGTTCAAGGTGATCGTTCTAGTGCCGGGCAGATTGGCAGGCTCGATCTCGCGCAGAACCGCGCCGCTGAACGTCACTTGCCGTTCACCGGCCACATTGGGTGCCCCCACGGTGACCCCCGTGCATCCACCGGTGCAGGCGTACTGCTGCGCGTCGACAAGCGAGATCCGCGCGCCCCCTCCGCCGGCCGGCACGACGACCCCGAGCATCGGCGAAGGCAGGCCGGACCCATCAGGCGTCGAGCCCGTCACATTGAGGGTCAGTTCACCGTCGGGCGCCACGAACGTGTTCTTGACGCCGCTGACGGGATTGGGGCAGATGCGAACAGGGTCCGCGCGGAAACTGAGCTGGCCTTCGACGAGGTCCGTCGCACCCGCGCAGTCGTTCAGCGTCGGTGGCGGCTGGATGTACTCGATTGTCAGGAACGCGCCCTGCAAGGTCGCCGCGCCGAGGGCGGCTGGCGTACCGTCGGCATTCAGCGCCCGCAGTTGCACACCGGCGAGCGTCAGGCTGCGCAGGGTGAGCTCGGGCCCATAGTCGTAGTTGAGTTCCGGCTCACCGAGAACCGCGCCCGCGCATTCGGCGCCCACGCACTTGAAGAACACCGGCTGGCCAGTGCCCGGGTCGGTGAGCGGCTGCAAGGCCGTGATGCTGAGCAGGCTGCCGTCCTCGAAGTACACGGACAGGGCGCTGCCGAACGTGACGGCGGTCCGTGGCAGGCCGGCGTCGCCGCCGAACATGCCGCCGATGCCGAACGGATCGCTGGCATCGACGCATTCGGCAGCAAAGCTGAAGTCCGGATATACCAGCGCATAGCGGTTGTTGTCGCAGGGCAGCACCGGGATCGCGGGGCCCGGCGCCGGCAGCGTCAGGCTGCCGTTCAAAGTCGCGGCGCCGATCCGCGCGTCGGTGAAGGTGGCCGGGCGACTGAGGTCGCCAGCCGGTGCGCCGAGCACGAGCCCGGTGCAGCCCGCCGCGCTGCAGTCGTAGGCCGCACCTTCGGCCGTGACGTAGCGTTCGGTGAGCAGGTCGTTGCCGCGCACGCGCAGCGTCAGCGTGGCGCCGTTCGGGTCGGTGAACACGTAGGCCATCACCGTGGGGTCGGCCGTCTCCGGCAGGCCGCTCTTCGACGCCGTGCAGAAGCGGCTCGTGGAGCCGCCGAGGCTGATCGTGATCGATTCGGTGAGGCACAGGCGTGCCTGGGCCGCCAGGGTCTGCGACAGGTCGGTCAGTGTGATCCCGTCGGCGGCGAGCTTCGCGTTGAGCGCGACCATCGTGTCGTACATCGGGTCACCGTCCGTGGCCTCGAACGCCACCTGGGTGAAGCTCGCGCTGCCGGACCGCACCGGGATGCCCAGCACGTTCTGCAGGTAGGCGGTCACCGCGGTCTGCGCCTCGGCGATCCGCGCATCGGTGATGCGCGCGATATTGGCGGTCGAGGCAGCGCTGTAGTTGTCGAAGGCCGTCGCCGGGTCGGCGCCCAGCAGCTGCGCGACCAGCAGGGTGGTGAGCGCGGTGACGTTGGCGCGGCCCGGCTCGGTGGCGACGGACACCAGGAAGCTGCCGTCGATCAGGCTGAAGCGCAGCATGTAGGGCGCGTCCAGCTCGGCCAGGCTGGTGCGGTGCTCGTCGGCCGGGCCGGCGCCGAAGCTGTCGCTGGTGCGGATGATCCCGCGGCTGCCCTTGACCGAGACGACGATGCGGCCGGTGATCGGCGAACTGCCGGGCTCGGGAATCTGTGCATCCAGGTCGAAACCCGGGCTGACGACCCCGGCCAGTTCGGCGCGCACCGCGGGCGGCTGTTCGTCGGTGTCGCCGGTGGTGCCGCCGCCGCAGGCCGACACGAGCACCGCGCACGCGCACGCGCAGGCCCGTGACGCGCCTCGACGGCCGCAAAGCAGGTCGAGCACCACGTGGACGGCGCGCAAAGCGCCCGCCTCAATCCGCGCCGAGCGCATAGGACAGCCCCAGGAAGATGCCGCGCGGCGCGCCCGGACCGACGAAGGTCGACGGCTGCCACTCGGCCGAGTTGTAGTTCCAGCCGCTCACGCCGATCGCGCCCACGGTCGACGGCGAGAACGGGTTCACGCCCAGGTTGCCCGCCGTGACGTAGCGGCGGTCGAAGAGGTTGGTGACCTGGGCGACGACGGTGAAGCCCTTGGTGACGACGACGCTGGTGTCGAGGTTGAAGACCGCGAAGCCCGGCACCGTGCCCTTCTGCGTGAAGGTGCGGCCCGGTCGCGTCGGGGTCTGGATGTAGCCCCCATCGCTCTGGTCGCAGGCGCGCGTCTGCGCGTTGGTCGAGCAGTAGTACTGGCCGGTCTCCTGGTCCGTGCCGCCGGGACGGTGCAGGTTGTTCTCGTTGCCGCGCACGTAGGACATCGAGCGCAGCTGCATGCCCAGCCCGAGCTTCCACGACGGCGTGACGCGCCAGCCGAGGTTGAAGTTGAGGGCATGCGCCGGGATGCCCGGCATGCGGGCGCCGGGCTTCACCAGGATCTGGTGGTAGGTGCCGCGCCCGCCGTTCAGCGACGCGCCGGGCGAAGGCAGCAACTGGTAGTCGCGGTAGCCCAGGTCGGCCTGGGTGCGCGAGTTCTGGTCGAAGTCCGCGCTGCTGTTGTGCGGGCTCGTCATGTAGAACGGCGACTCGAAGGTCGCCGACGTGTAGGAGTAGCTGGCCTTCACGTCCAGCACGCCGGCGCGCCCCCGCCAGTCCCAGCTCGAGGCCCTGGCGACGCGTCTTGCCGATGGTGTCGAAGTAGCTGCGGCCCTGCCCCACGCCGACGTAGTAGATGTCGTCCTTCAGGTCGGTGCGGAAGAGGCTTGCGTTCCACTCCCAGTTCGCCGACAGCAGACCGCGCGCGCCGAGCTCGAACGAGGTGGAGCGGATCTGCGGCAGGTAGGGGTCGCCGGACAGCGTGGTCGGCAGGTTGCAGCCCGGCCCCAGCAGGCTGCGCGCGGTGGTGCCGATCACCACCGGCGGGTCGTTCGGCGTCGCGCCCGGCAGCGTCACCGGCGTGGGCGTGTCGTCGAAGGCGCAGCCGAGTTCCACCACCGACGGCGTGCGGGATCCACGGCTCACGTTGGCGAAGGTGTTGAGGCCCGGTGCCGGCAGCCAGTTGAGTCCGATCGAAGGATTGAGGGAGCGGTAGCTGAACTTCTCGGCCGTCAGCGTCTGCGCGTTGTCGTAGTTGGCGGGCAGCTCGTGCAGGTCGACCAGGCCTTCGACGGTGCGCGTCAGCAGCTGGTTGTCGACCGTGGTGTGGTTGTAGCGCGCGGCGGTGGTGAGCGTGAGCTGCGGTGCCAGCGTCCAGGTGTCGCTGGCGTAGAGGCTCTTCGTGGTCGACGTGCCCTCGAAGTTGTTGCCCGGAATGTCCATCTGCGCGGCGATGAACGCCGGCAGCGCGGCCGGGTCCGCATAGACGCCGTGCGTGGCGTCGATCAGGCCGAGCCGCTGGAACATCGAGTAGGTCGAACGGCTGCGGTCGATCGAGGCGCCCACCATCACGCTGCGCGTCGGCAGGTTCCAGTTGAACTGCAGCGAGGCACCGTGCGTGCGCTGGTCCAGTGCGGTGTCCGTCAGCAGGCCGATCGGCGTGCCGGTGATCACGCCGGGCGTGTTGTAGTAGGCGCCGTTGCGTGGCTGCACGCCCGCTGCCGGATTGTCCGGATCGAAGTACCCGCCGCGCAGGCCGATCATGTCGTCGAAGCCTTCGTAGATGTCGCCGTTGAGGCCGCCGCGCCGGCTCTTGCGGGTGTAGAGCTGGCCGGTGATGTTGAAGCGCTCGGAGACGTCGAACTGACCACCGAGCGCAAGCTGCAGCACGCGGTTGTCGGAACGGTCGGGCGAGGTGAACACGGTCTCGGCGCGCTGCTCGTACAGCGACAGAGGGATCAGCCCATTGCCGATCAGCTCGTTGCTCGCGAACAGCGCGCTGGCGAACAGCGAGCCGCGATCCAGCCGCAGGTCGCCGCGGCCGAACAGCTGGTGCACGCGCGACGGCGAGTTGTCGCGCCAGCCGTCCTCGCGAAAGCCGGTGTAGGCCACGAAGCCGCCCAGCGTGTCGTCATTGCCACCGGCGCTCAGCTTGACCTGCCGGCGGCCCCAGGAACCGGCCAGCAGCTCACCCTCGACGCCGGGCGCGGTGAAGCCGTTCTTGCTGCGCACCGAGATCGCGCCGCCCAGGGTGTTCAACCCGAACAGCGGGTTGCTGCCGGGGAACAGGTCGAAGCGCTCGATCGCGTTGAGCGGGATCAGGTCCCAGTTCACCACGTCGCCGAAGGGCTCGTTCACCCGCACGCCGTCGAAGAACACCGACAGGCCCTGCGGCGTGCCGATCTGCGGGCTGGCGGTGAAACCGCGGTAGTTCACGTCCATCTGGAAGGGGTTGCCGGCGTAGTCGTTGACGCTCACCCCCTGCAGCTGGGTGTTCATGTAGTCGCCGATGTTCAGCGCCCGCGATTCCTTGATCTGCTCCTTGGTCGCGCTCTGGATGTTCGCGGGGATCTGGTCCTTCGTGACCGCCAGGCCCGGCATCGGCCCGACGTCGGTGGCGCGCTTGCCCGGTACCAGCACGGGGTTGAGCCGCACGGCGGCATCGGACGGGGCGGCTTCGGGCGCCGAGGCCGCGGCCGCGGGCGCCTGCTGGGCCAGCGTCGACAACGGCGAGGCCAGTGTCGCCAACGAAGCACCGCGCGCTTCAGTGGCGTCAGGCGGTGCTTTCGGGCTCGGGATCGGACGCTCATGCGGGCGGGGGCGACAAGGGGAAAACGGCCTGCGTACAGGGCTCTGGAACGAGAGGCGTCGCATGCTAGGAGCGAGGCGCAGGCCGGCGATACGGGAGACGCTCCCGACTTGGCTCGGTGGAAATCCCGAGCGTTTTGCAGCGACTTTCGCGCGGGTTCGCGGGTCCTGTGCCAGACCGGATCACCTGCTCCAGACGGGCTCGAATAGGCAGCGCCTAAAATTGATCTAGGGCCGCACTAACCCTGTGAACGCCCCGTCCCTCCAACTTCGCTGGAACTCTCCATGTCTCTGTTTGCATCCGTCGAGCTCGCTCCGCGCGACCCGATCCTCGGCCTGAACGAGCAGTTCAACGCCGACCCGAACCCGGCCAAGGTCAACCTCGGTGTCGGCGTGTACTACGACGAGAACGGCAAGCTGCCGCTGCTGAAGTGCGTGGCCGCGGCCGAACACCAGATGCTCGAGGCGCCGAAGGCGCGCGGCTACCTGCCGATCGACGGCATCGCCGCCTATGACAAGGCGGTGCAGGGCCTGGTGTTCGGCGACGCCGCCACCGCCAGCGGTCGCATCGCCACCGTGCAGGGCCTGGGCGGCACCGGCGGCCTGAAGGTCGGAGCCGATTTCCTGAAGCGCCTGAACCCGAACGCGCAGGTGCTGATCAGCGACCCGAGCTGGGAGAACCACCGTGCGCTGTTCACCAACGCCGGCTTCACGGTCGGCACCTATCCCTATTACGACGCCGCGCAGCGCGGCATCGCGATCGACGGGTTGCTCGGCGCGCTGAACACCGCCGCCGCCGGCACGATCGTCGTGCTGCACGCCTGCTGCCACAACCCGACCGGCTACGACCTCTCCGCGGCGCAATGGGAGCAGGTGATCGCCGCGGTGAAGGCGCGCGGTCTGGTGCCCTTCCTCGACATGGCCTACCAGGGCTTCGGCCAGGGCATCGCGGAGGACGGCGCAGTGGTGCAGCAGTTCCTGGCCTCGGGCCTGGACTTCTTCGTCTCCACCAGCTTCAGCAAGAGCTTCTCGCTGTACGGCGAGCGCGTCGGTGCGCTGAGCGTGGTGTGCGCGAGCAAGGAAGAGGCCTCTCGCGTGTTGAGCCAGCTGAAGATCGTGATCCGCACCAACTACTCCAACCCGCCGACGCACGGCGCCTCGGTGGTCGCCACGGTGCTCACCACCCCGGCGCTGCGCGCGCAGTGGGAGCAAGAACTGGCCGGCATGCGCCAGCGCATCAAGGCCATGCGCGTTGCGCTGGTCGAGAAGCTGCAGGCCGCCGGCGTGAAGGGTGACCTGAGCTACATCACCACGCAGCAGGGCATGTTCAGCTACTCCGGGCTGAACGCGGCGCAGATGCAGCGCCTGCGCAGCGAGTTCGGCATCTACGGCGTCGACTCGGGCCGCATCTGCGTGGCGGCGCTGAACCAGCACAACCTCGACGCGGTGGCCAAGGCGATTGCCGCGGTGATCTGAGATGACCCCGCTCCGGTAGCGCGTTCCGGCGCGCTGCCTGTCCGAAAGCCGCGGCCTGTCGCGGCTTTTTTGTGCGCCTCGCAAGCTCGTTTGCAATTCTTTTCAAGCCGGCCGGCGCAACCGATGCACCGATCCGGGGTCTCATGCGTTAGACAGCAGACGCCGCGCCGCGGCCCGAGGTGACTACGTGATGCGCATGGACCCTACCCTGATCGCCCTCAGCCGCCGCCTGATGGCAGGCCTGTGCGCGGGCCTGCTGTTGGCCGGGCCCACGCTGGCCGAGACCGATCCGGCCGATCCCCCCGCGCGCGTGGGCAGCATCAGCGCGCTGCGCGGGCCGGTCGACAGCTCGCCCGAGGCGGGCGCGGCCTGGGATCCGGCCAAGCTCAACCAGCCCATCACCAGCGAGACCTCGCTGTGGGTGCCGCCCGGCAGCCAGGCCGAGGTGCGCATCGGCAGCAGTTCGGTGCGCCTGGACGGCAACACGCAGGCCGTGTTCTCGCAGCTCGACGACCACGGCATCGCGATCGACGTGGCCCAGGGCACCGTGCGGGCCCGGGTGCGCAGCCTGGCCACCGGCGACAGCTTCAGCTTCTCGGCCGACGGCGTGCGCGCCGAGGCTCAGGGCCCGGGCGATTACCGCGTCGGCTACGACCCCGACCGCCGCGCCTACACCGTGCGCGCGCTGTCCGGACGGCTGCGCGTGGTGACGCCGAACAACGCCTTCAACCTGGAATCGGGCCAGGAAAGCCTGGTCGAGAACGGCGGCAGCGAGTTGCAACTGCGCGCGATGGGCCAGCGCGACGACTTCGATGCGTGGGCCGAGGCACGCGACCGCGACCAGGACCGCCTGGCCTCCGCGCGCTATGTCTCGCCCGAGACCACCGGCATCGAGGCGCTCGACGAGCACGGCTACTGGACCACCGCGCCGGACTACGGCGCCGTCTGGTACCCGCGCGGCCTGCCCTACGGCTGGGCCCCCTACCGCTACGGGCACTGGGCCTACGTGCGGCCCTGGGGCTGGACCTGGGTCGACGACGCGCCCTGGGGCTTCGCGCCCTTCCACTATGGCCGCTGGGCGTTGATCGGCGGCAGCTGGGGCTGGGTGCCCGGCCCCATCGTGCCGCGCCCGGTGTATGCGCCGGCGCTGGTGGGCTACGTCGGCGCACATTCGGGCAATGTCAGCCTGAGCATCGGCTTCGGCAGCGGTGCGCCGGTCGGCTGGTTCCCGCTCGGCCCGCGCGAGTGGTACTACCCGCCCTACCGCTACTCGCCGCGCTACGTGCAGCAGATCAACGTCATCAACGTCGTCAACCCGCCGCCGCACGGCCCCGGGGAACGGCGCGCCACGCGGCCCACGCCGGTCGAGCGGCCGTCGTACCGCTATGCGCAGCGCCCAGACGCGGTCACCATGGTCAGCGAGGACCAGTTCGCAACGCCCGGCCGATCGGCCGCGACCGCCTCGACCTGACGCCCGGCCAGATGGCCCGGTTGCAGCCGGTCGCGGCCAGCCTCAATCCGCCGGGACGTCCGGGCGGCGCGGTACCAGGTCCGGCTGGCCGGCCTGGCGGTGCGGCGAGCGGCCTGCCGTCTGCGCTGCCTGCCGACACCGGGCCGCGCCCAGCGTCCTCAGGAGCCCCGGCGCGCGCCGGTGTACGGCACGCGAGACGACGCGCCGTCGATGACCCCTGCCCCAGGCGGCTCGGCGCAACGTCCGCCGCCGATGGGCCAGGACCGTCGCCGTGACGAGGGCGAACCGACGGCGGCGATGCCGGTCCCGGGCCGCGGTATCCCAGCGGCCGGACCTCCGAATGTGCAGCGGACCCCGGTGGTCCCGCAACCTCGGCCGGCGATCGTGCCGGGTGAACGGACCGGTTCCATGCAGGACGGACGTGACGCCGCCGACCGCCCACGTTCGGCCCAGCGCGAACCCGGCCCACCGCGCGGTGACGACCGCGACGATCGCGGCCGCCGCAGTTACGTCGACCCGGGCAGCGCCGAGCGCGGCCCGCACGGCCAGCGCATCCCACGACCCGACGCTGGGGGTGCGGCGCCCACGCAGCCCGTGCCCCGACCGCAGCTCTCGCTGCCACAGGCCACGCCCTCTCCCCAGGCGATCCCGCGGCCGGTGCCGGTGCCCGCACCGCAGGCCCTGCCCCGTCCGCAGGTGGTGGTGCCCAATCCCCCGCCGCAACCGATGCCCCAGGCCCGCGAACCACGCCAGCCCCTCCAGCAACAGCAGCAACGCGGGCGCGAATCGGTGAACGAGCAGCGCGGCGCCGGGGGCGGTGAGCGCCGCGGCGGCGGCGGCGAGGGGGGCAGCGGGGCTGGAGCCAACGCGAGCGCTAGGCATCGGCTGCCCCTGCACCCGAAACGACCGCAAAACTGTCACGCTTTGGTGCAGTTCGGCCCCACCGAGCTGCGGGTTGGCCTCCATGCACCGGTCGGGCGCTTTCCTCCTACACTGCTGCAGCGCACCAACGGTGCACGTTTGCGGCCTGCCGAACGGCGACCGCTCGGTGGCATCCGCGGGCCGAACGATCCGCCTCCGGGGAATTCCATGCTCTATCAGCTCTACGAGACCCAGCGCGCGCTGCTCAGCCCGTTCTCAGAGTTCGCCAGCGCCTCGTCCAAGCTCTACAGCCACCCGCTCTCCCCCTTCGCACAGGGCCCCGGGGCCCAGCGGCTGTCGGCCGGTTTCGACCTGATCCACCGGCTGACCAAGGAATACGAGAAGCCGCAGTTCGGCATCACCAGCATCCAGGTCGACGGCATCGACGTGGTGGTGCAGGAGAACGTGGCGATCGAGAAGCCCTTCTGCAAGCTGCTGCGCTTCAAGCGCTACACCGACGACGCCCGACTGCTGACCCGGATGCGCGACCAGCCCAGCGTGCTGGTCGTGGCGCCGCTGTCGGGCCACCACTCCACGCTGCTGCGCGACACCGTGCGCACGCTGCTCAAGGACCACAAGGTCTACATCACCGACTGGATCGACGCCCGCATGGTGCCGGCCGAAGCCGGCCTGTTCCACCTGGACGACTACGTGCACTAAGTGCAGGAGTTCATTCGCCACATCGGCCCGACGGTGAACGTGATCTCGGTGTGCCAGCCCACGGTGCCGGTGCTGGCGGCGGTGTCCCTGCTGGCGAGCGCCGGCGAGAAGACGCCGCGCACCATGACCATGATGGGCGGCCCGATCGACGCCCGCAAGTCGCCGACCGCGGTGAACAACCTGGCGATGAACAAGAGCATCGAGTGGTTCGAGCACAACGTGATCTACCGCGTGCCGCCCAACTACCCGGGCGCGGGCCGGCTGGTCTACCCGGGCTTCCTGCAGCACAGCGGCTTCGTCGCGATGAACCCGGACCGCCACATGACGGCCCACTACGACTACTTCCTCGACCTGGTGCGAGGCGACGACGACAGCGCCGACGCCCACCGCGAGTTCTACGACGAATACAACGCCGTGCTCGACATGCCGGCCGACTACTACCTCGAGACCATCAAGACCGTGTTCCAGGACTTCGCGCTGGTGAACGGCACCTGGCGCGTCGCGGGCGAGCCGGTGCGCCCGCAGGACATCAAGACCACCGCGCTGCTGACGGTGGAAGGCGAGCTCGACGACATCTCGGGCGCCGGCCAGACCGCCGCGGCGGTGGACCTGTGCGCCGGCATCCCCAAGGCTCGCAAGCGCCACTACGAGCTCAAGGGCGCCGGCCACTACGGCATCTTCGCCGGCCGTCGCTGGCGCGACTTCGCCTACCCCGAGATCCGCGACTTCATCGCGAAGCACCACAAGTGAACGCGCTCCAGCGCCCCGCCGACGCGCCGGACGCGCGGCAGGCAGCGCTGGCCGACGCGATCGACGCCGCGCTGCCGCAGACGCAGTGCACCCGCTGCGGCGAACCCGACTGCCGGCGCTATGCCGAGGCCGTGGCCGCCGGACGCACCGACATCAACCAGTGCCCGCCGGGCGGTGCGGAAGGCATCGTCCGGCTCGCGGCGCTGACCGGCCGCTCGGCGCTGCCGCTGAACCCTGCCAACGGCAGCGAGGGCCCTCGCCGGCTCGCCGTGATCGACGAGACCTGGTGCATCGGCTGCACGCTGTGCATCAAGGCCTGCCCGGTGGACTGCATCGTCGGCGCGGCCAAGCAGATGCACACCGTCGTCGAATCGCAGTGCACCGGCTGCGAGCTGTGCATCCCCGTGTGCCCGGTCGACTGCATCTCGCTCGAGGACGCCACGCAGACCACCGGCTGGGCCGCCTGGTCGCCGGCCGAGGCCGACGCGGCGCGCGCCCGCTACACCGCGACCACCCGACGCCGCGAGCGGGCACGGCGCGAGCACGACGAGCGGCTCGCCGCGAAGGCCGCGCACAAGCTGGCCCACCTGGACACCGAGACGAAGCCCGGCAACGCCGACGAGACCGCCCGCAAGCGCGCCGTCATCGAAGCCGCGATGGCGCGCGCACGCGCGCGGCGTTGATGTGAGAGCCCCCAGGCCGCGGCGTACCGCGGCCACCCCCCGCGGGGTTCTCGGCCGGCTTGGGGCGGCCCGGCGCTCGGCCGATGCATACAGGTGAGCCCCCGGCCGCCGCCCCCGGCCCTGCCAGAATGCTCGGCCATGAAGCCTGCCGATGTCGAGACCTTCTTCGCCACCCTGAAGGCGGCCAATCCGCAGCCGGCGAGCGAACTGGTCTACAGCTCGGTGTTCGAGCTGCTGGCCGCCGTGCTGCTGTCGGCACAGGCCACCGACGTGAGCGTGAACAAGGCGACTCGGCGGCTGTTCGCGGTGGCGCCGTCGCCGCAGCGGATGCTGGCGCTCGGCCTCGACGGCGTCATCGAGCACATCAAGACCATCGGCCTGTTCCGCAGCAAGGCGAAGCATCTGCTCGAGACCTGCCGCCTGCTGATCGAGCGGCACGGCGGCCGGGTGCCGCGCTCGCGCGAGGCGCTGGAGGCCCTGCCCGGCGTCGGCCGCAAGACCGCCAACGTGGTGCTGAACGTGCCTTCGGCGAACCGACGCTGGCGGTCGACACCCACATCTTCCGGGTCGGCAACCGGACCGGCCTGGCGCCGGGCAAGACGCCGCTGGCGGTGGAGCTGAAGCTGCTGCAGCGCGTGCCCGCGGCCTACCTGGAAGACGCGCACCACTGGCTGATCCTGCACGGCCGCTACGTGTGCCAGGCGCGCAAGCCGCGCTGCTGGGACTGCGCGGTCGCGGACGTGTGCGACTTCCGGCCCAAGCCCCCCCGGCCCTGACCGGCCGCGTCTGCAGGCTATCCTCCCTCACCACAGCATCTGCCGCACTTCCAACCGGAGCCCTCGATGACCTTCACGCCGACCCTGCGCGCCGGCCTCGCCCTGCTGTGCCTGGCCGCCGCCGCGACCGCCGGCCGCGCCGAAAGCTTCGCGTCGTCGGCCTCGAGCGCCGGCTCCGCCTCGTCGGGCAGCGTGTCCGACTCGCTGCACGGTTCGAGCAACAGCTCGTCGCGCGACAAGGAGGTGGCCGAAGGCGACTACCGCATCCTCGAGGTCGCCGAGCTGCCCGAACGCCCCGGCCTGCTGCGGCTCACCCTGCAGGCGGCCCTGCCGCGCGACGACGCGCGCGCCTTCTTCCTCGACGTGCCGCGCCAGACGCTCGCGCAGCACCGCCTGGGTCGCGGCGACGTGCTCAGCGCACGCCACCGCCCCTACGGGCTGGAGTTCGCGCTCGCGCAGACTCGCGAAGCCTTCTTCCTGGTGTTGCGCGACGACTGGCAACGCGAGCTGCCGCCGCACGCCGTGGCGCTTTGACGGCCCGGCGGCGCGCGAGGGCGCTGGCGGCCGGGCTATG